>JAHWHC010000015.1 GCA_019323555.1 Candidatus Woesearchaeota archaeon | reverse complement strand
CAATAATTGCAATAATCCTTGGTCTAATTGTTATTGCATCTATTGGCGGCCTTCTCTGGCAGCAAAAAGGCTATATTGCAGAGAAGATATTTGGCAAAGAGATATTTCCAACCCCTCCTAAAGAAGGGGAGTTTGTTCCTTATGAACCAGAGCTCACAGAAGAAGAGATACAGATTACGGATTCAATGAATGCTTTGACTTGTGCTATTAATACAGTTTCTTCTGATAAGATTGATTTATCTGCTTGTCAGGGTTATGCTGAAAAAAGAGAAGAGGAAGCAAAGAAAGAAGAAAAACCAGAAGAAAAGTTAGAAGAGCCGCAGGTTTCTGCCCCCACGGGAAGTGCTGTTGCAGCAAGCTTGGCAGGTGTTTGGGAGGGTGAAGTTGCAAACTTTGGCGGCGTCACTGTTGATTGCAGGGAAAGTTATTCTCTTGGTGAAGACAAGCCGTATACTTTAGAAGATGTCGGCAAGTTTGTTGAGTCTTGTGCTATTCGGTCAAATCTTGCAGATACAGACACTTATTGCGGCAAGGTTTTTATGAGAAAACCGCCAGAAGAGTTTGTTTCTTTTACAAAAGAACAGCTTGTTGACTGGCTCAAGAAGAACGCAGACGAGCGTGTTAAAAAATCAATTAATGATGGAGATTTGGTAATAACTTTTGAACTTCCTGTTTTAATTAATCATGTTAACGAATTTCACGTCTGTGCAGATAATGATGCGACGAATGAAATCTATCTTTATGTTAGCCAGTTTGGTTATGATACCGACTGCAGCGACGCTTATTTTGAGTGGTCAGAAGCAACAAAAAGAAATTATCAAGCAAAATCCTGCATAGTGCAGGGTTTCTCTCTACCTCAAAAAATTACGAGCGAAGGCTCTTGGAATCCTGTGACTTGGATTGCAGGGTATAATGATCCCCAGTATATTGCTTATTACGAAGCATTTCCGCAGGGTGTAGATAAATACTGGCATGTAGATGGTGTCAGCATAATGACTGTCGGTCTTATTGCAGGTACTGCTGTTTTTGATTTAGTTCCTCTTGTTGGCAAGGCAGGTTCAAAAATTGTATCTAGAGTAATGAAGGAAGGTGCAGAAGAGACAGCAGAACAGCTCACTAAACAAACCATAAAGACTGGATTGACAGGATTTTTAAAATCAATTGCAGGCAAAGGCCTTAAGAGAACAGTACAAAAAGAGGTCTTGACAGAGGGTTTGGAAAATGTTGGTGTTGGTGTTAGCAGGAAGCTTGCCACAGAAGTTGCAGACACTGCAGATAATTATGTTGTTGGTTTTTTCAGAAGTATGCGCGCAAGATGGTCTGATAAGTATCGTAAAGAGCTTGTTGAAGAAATGACAAAGAAAATAAAGCAGCTGGATCTTACTGGCCAGCCAATGGATCCCGCGTTCTATACCAGTAAGCTGGATGATGCAGCTAGAAAATTAGGAAGAAATCCAGATGAGTTATTCGATGCAGACAGTTATCTGAAAGAGCTTGCAGAAGAGACAGATGAAGCTCAGAAATTTATACTTGAGAAAACACTGCCTGCGCCTAAGGCCCAGCTTGAGCAGGATGCAATACTCTTTAGAAAGATACATCAAGAGATTCAGGAAGAATACACTGATCAGCTTGCAAGAGATATGGCTGAAAAAAGTGTTGAAGGTTTTACCAGAAAGGTTACAAAAGCAGAACTTAAGGAGTTTTCAGAGACTGTTGCTGTAAAGAGTTTTTTGAAAGGTATGTTTAGTGAAGGCATGGAAAAAATGTCTCAAGATCAGATAAGAAAAAATATGCAGGAGGCTTTTAAAAAATTCTCTTCTTTGTCTATGTTAGAGCGAAGAAGAGCAGTCAAGAAAGCAGCAGAATTATCTAAAAAGTTTGTTGACCCAGATGGATTTATTGATTTCACTAAAATTACCGGCAAGGCTTTGAAAGATTCTAAAGCAAAACAGCAGTTGACTGAAGAATTTATGGAAGCAATCACATATTCAGAAGGAATTGCTATGTCAGATGCAATGCGAAAAGCAGGTTTTTCAGCTGCACAAGGCTTGAAAGAAGGGACAGTCGGCCCTGGAAAAGTTTCTTGGGTTCTTGATTTGGCTGGAGTTCCTAGATTGTGGCGTGTTGGTAAGGAATTAACAAAGTTTCCTATAACCGGTCTTCCTGTTTATAGTCAAGCAAAATGGATGGCTAGAACAGGTGCTACGACAGTTGGAGAGCTTGCAGGTTGGGTAAAGAATCATAAGTATGCAATTATCGCCATGATGGCGCTATATGGTTCCTCTGTTGATGGCGCACAGGAAAAATTCAGGCCAGTTGGTGTTAATACTTTGGGTGTTGATATGCCTTATATTTATTCAGATCCTGCACCGTGGGAATTGATTAAAGAAACACAACCGTATTATATTGCTCCTGTGGATCAAGGAGGAAATCTCAGGCATGAAAGATTGTATCTTGTTAGCCCGTGCAAGGCGGATTTGATTATCCAGAAAGACATTTGTGAGTGTCACAGGGTGCCTCTGGGTATACAGCACTACAGATTTAATGAAGATAATTTTGAGATGGATGTTCGCGGAGTTAATTTGGATTTAGAGTTATTGTCTGATGATGAGTTTGTTTATAAAACATATATTGAAAAATTTGATATTAATTTAGATGAGCTTACTGAAAAAGAAAAATCAGAATGGCTTGAAAGGAAAAAACAAAGCATAAAAACAATAGGTTTGCAAAACCCGTATTTGTATATCCAAAATCCTTTCTTAAGAACTCTTGTTCCAGATGTTAGCAAAATAACTACTTTAAAAGATGCTATTATTGCGCATTATCGTTTGCTTATTGTAGATTTCTATGATCAGCGTATCAATGGCCTTTCTATGGGGGGTTATAAAGGACTTGTGCAGGAAACATATAGGGTTTGGGAAACTTATGAACCTTTCTACGACTTAAGCGGTGTTCAAAAAGAGTGTGTAAACAGGGAGACTTTTGAGGATGTTATCGGGCTTGCAAAAATCGCATTTGTAGGTGAGGTCTCTTTGAATGAAAATGTTTTTGCGCATCCTGCATATAAGGCAGATTGTATTACCGTTCAAGTGCAGCGACTTCCAGGAGACGATGCAAACTATTGTATTGATGAATATCCTTATACAACAACTTTAAGGTATGGCGCTTTTGCTGTTCAAGTGGCAGCTTCAGTAGCAATAAGTGTCTTTACTGGAGGTATTGCAACTCCATTAATGCTTGCAGGAACAAGTGTTGGCATGGGTATTGCAGAAGAAGTAATTGCAAGACAGGCAAAATGGCCTGCATACAACACTCAAGGATTGTCGGGTCAAGTACCTATTGCGCAGTCTACTTCCGGAGGATAACATGGAAAAAAAGTATTTATTTGTCATCGGCGTGATTTTAGTAATCATAATCCTTTTTGCTTATTTCATGTTCAAGCCTGCAGCAGAATACTACACCGACGAGCCAAGTGATTGGGTTGAAACAGTTGGTGTTGCTGAAAAAGAGATTAATGTCGATAAAGTCTCTAAAGGCCAGGCTTTTGATAATGAGCGGAATTTGTATTTCTACATTAATGGAACAAAAACCTCTTTTGAGTATGAAGGATATTACAAAGGAAATTATTTTTCAAAAGAATATGCAGAAAACGGCGCTGTCTTGATGCGTGTTAATCCTGAAATGAAGCCGAATGACGGAATTATCGAAGGAGTGCTTGTTGAGAGATTCATTAATAATACTTATCAAGTATTTATTTTTGTTGATGAAGATTGGAAAAATAATATTCCTTATACAAATATTGTTTGGGGCGAAGATTATGTTTTTGAGGTGCCTTTTGAATTCAAGGAGATATCTTCAGGAATATACCTGACTCAAATAGATGATGATCCTAGGAGGTTTGGCTTGAATCACCGAGTTTCATTTTCAGGGATTATTGTCGGTGATATAACACAACAGCAAGTCAAAGATGGTATCACAGAAGGGATAACCGCAATTGTCTTCCAATAAATTTATATATCCTACTGCCAAAATGAATTTTATGAACAAAAAAGCAGTTGAACTCTCTGTTCAGACAATGATTATTGTAGTTCTTGGCCTGATTGTCTTGGTTGTCTTGATTTTCTTGTTAAGAGGCCAGATTAGCAAGGGTGCTAGCCAGTATTTTAAGATTGGGGAGAGTGCTGCTAAAGAAGCTTCTACAACAGAGTGTGAAAGCGGTTTGTTTGTTGAGAGAAAATGTGCGCCTAATAATTGCGTAGGATTAGATAGTGGTTTTAACTGGAAAGCTGTTGGAATCAGGGGTTGTGACAAGAAAGGCTCTGGCCAGGTCTGCTGTGAAAGAGGCGAGGCAAAGCCTCAGAAACAAGAGCCTCCAAAAACAGCAGCGCAGTAGAAATATTTATATAACATACCCTCTATTTCTTGGTTATGTCAAAAAGAGGAGATATTAGTTTAGAGGCCTTAGTTAAGTTTATTCCTCATTTTATTCTAGTAGTGTGCCTTATTGCTGCTTTGGTTGCTGTTTACAAGATTGCTTACCCAAAGCAAGAGGTTACTCCTGCTATGGATGATTTGAACAGGGTTATGGCCAACCTTAAGCAGCTTGGTCCTGAGGATATTATCCCTGTTTTCACGACAACTCACGGAGATTCTTTTATCTTGTATAGGAAGAATCATCCCGAGCTTCCCAAGACTTGTGGTGATCAGGCATGTTTGTGTGTTATAGAACAAAATGGCAAGCAGACTTGCAGGCAGATTGCCAATACTGACTTGCCTGTTGCAGAGAATAACAAGGAAACGTGTATTTCCGGGGTTTATGCGCAGTGTCAGTTCAAGAAGCCTTGTCTTCTTAAGTATTCTCAAAAAGCGGATATTGAAAAACCAGGCGATCTGGTTTATGTCTGCCGCAGCTGTACTGAAATAATAATGTCTAATAATAAAGCAGAGTGTCTTAAGCACGTTCAATCAACATGACTTCTAAAAAAGGAAGTGTGATGGATATTGTATTGATGCCTACTTTTGTCACAGGCGTTGTCTTAGGTCTTATTTTCCTTACGCTGTTGTACAAGATTGGCACAATTGGCAGTGCCCTTCAGTTTGAGAAAAAGTCTGCTGCAATTAATTCTGCTTTGTTGCTTACTTCTTTTCAGGATGTTCACAGCAATGCAGAGTATATTTACTCGATTACGCGTTCGTTTATTTATGATTTTCAAGATGGCAAAATCATAATTTATGAAAAAGACATTAATGAATCTGGCAGGGGGCTTCAGAATTTCGCAGTAGACGGTGCTTATGGCAGGCTGACATTCATCCCTAAAAAGATTGATGCTAAAAAGAATATTGTTCCTCGTTTGTATTTTGTTAAGCAAGGCAATGAGGTCTTGGTTAATACGCCGTATGTTGATAAGAATTTCAAGCCTAATCTTAAATTATTAGAGTGTTCTATGCACAAGCCTAAGGAAAAATTAAACAATATTCTCTTAGATCCTGGTTATGGCTGGGATGAGACTTTGGCGCAAGAAGGTAGTTTGTATCCTGGCAATAAAGGGGATGTTAAAGGAAACCTTGTTGAGTCTGAATTAACAAGAGTTCTTGCTGCAAAGGTTCTTGGTTATGCAAAAGATGTTGTTGCAGATAAAAACGCGCATACAAGAGACTTGTCAAGAGACTCTAAAGTAGATGTAATAGATAGAGTTAATATCATAGAGCAAAGCGGCGGCAATTCTTTAATCTCAATTCACATTGGGAGCTATGCAGACACCAGCTTTAATCCTGTTTTGGCTTACATCAATGGAGATTCAGATAAAATCAAGGATAGCCGAAAACTTGCTTGTCATATTCTTAATCACCTATCTAAAAAAATCCCCGAAATCACAGATTTATCAATCATTCCTGTAAGTATTGAACAGCTAGACCGGTTTGAATCAGACAACCCGCAGAGAGTCTTGAGAAAAGACAAAATAGGTGTGCAATTAGTTATTGGCAATATTCAGATTGAGGAAAATAATATTTTCCCTAATAAGATTGATATAATAGCAGAGGCAATCCAGCTTGGCATTAAAGATTTTCAATAATAAGAAAGGCACTTGGGCCTGGGCAGACTTTTTGTATTTTTTCTTCTATGTAGGCCTGACTTTTGTGCTTGCTATTGCTTTAGGCGCAATCCCCGACAGTATTCTTAATTCTGTCCTGCAGAAAGGAAATCTAGAATACACAACCAACAATGACCGTATGAATACTATGCTTGCCTATAAAGATCCTTATTCAGGCAGGTTTGTTTATGACAAGATTGAATCAGAGAATATAATAAGTGTTGATGTTGCCAGGAATCTCTTGGTTTTTCCTGAGAATAAGAAAATTGCAATTGCATTAAGTTTAGACGGCAAGACATTTTACTATAAAAAGGATTTTTATGAGATTGCAAAGCCATTAACCCCCATTACTTATGAAAGTGTAATCAACACTCGTTTAGTGCAGCTCCCAAATAAAGAATGGAGAAAATTAACAATTGAGCAGGTGTATAAGCCTACATGAACAAAAAAGCTATTGATTTCAGGACCTTGACATATTTATTGGCTGTAATTATCATTGCAATACTCTTGATTATGTTTTATGTCTGGCAGGGTATTGAGGGCAAGGAAGTTAAAGGAAAAATTCAAGTCGCTTCTGATACTGTTCACAAGAATCATGTTCTTATTGATATACTTAATCACCCAATTGATGCTGAAAAGACTATTGGTGATGCGATTGCGCAGAATGAGTTAGATACTGCCTGCAAAGAGGCAAAGAAAGTTATCTCTTTGTTATATGGAGAAAAAAAGCCGTTTTCTCTTGAGTTTGATGATGATGCGTTTTGCGAATCAGATATCTCCCCTTCACAAGCCACTAAGCTCAGGGCATTCACTCCAACGCTTGACAAAGAAGTTAAAGAGGTTACTCTAGAAATATGAGATTATTAAAGAGCAAGAAAGGTTTTGATTGGTCGTTCTTGATAGTTGGTGTTGTGATTTTATGTCTTGTTTTCCTTTATATTCAGTTAGATAAGAAGATGGAGGGTTTTGACACTCCTATAGGCCAGATGCAAATGGATTTGGTGGATAAGACCGCACAGTCAGAGAATTTTTTATTCTATATAGACGAATCAAGCAGGATTGCTGCCTGTGATACCATTTATGAGCTAGGCAGGAAAGGAGGATTCTCAGATGCAAGCCCCTGCGGCCAGACAATTCCGCTTCCTGTTCCAGGCACATTAGAAATTGCTTCTTTTAATTACTGGGCTAAAGAAGATGACAAATGCTATGAAAATACCAACTTCTATAATGAATTTAAAAATTTATTCAAGAATTCTTTTTACAGCCACCTTAACAGGTATAATTTTGCAAAAGGCCATGCAATCTTCGCTCAGGACAATCATGAGTTTATGATCAAAGATAACAAGATTGTCGGTTCTGCAATTAAGAATGCAGAGATGGAGTTTGTCTCTACAGGTGGAGGTATTGGCATAGGCAAGTACTCTTTCAAGCCTTCTTTTGCAATTGATTTCAAGACAGGTATTGATGATTATTTCAAGTTGTCTTCTGCTGTTGATTCCTTGGTTTCCTGCGATTCTCTTATGCAGGACTGTATTAATAGCCTAAACACGCCAGGCTTAACATGGACTTTTCAGAAAAGCGGTTTGACCACATATGTTTTTGCAGTAGAGCAGGAAATTAATTGCAGGTTTCAGGGCCCTAAGCCGAGGATTCTGTTTGCTATTGAGCGGCCGCTTACAGTCCCAGAGGTCATTACGCCTCCTGTTCCAGTTCCTCAAGAGCTTCCTATTCCAGAGCTTTAATCAGTATTCTCTAAAATACAAAAGTATATAAATAATTAGTGAACCTTGTTTTATAGGGTGGATGTTTATGATTAGGATTCCTTATGCAGAGATGATTGCTAAGATTAAAGAAAAAGCAAGCCTCTCTCAAGAAGAGGTAGAAAATAAAATCAATGACAAGCTTACACAGCTTTCTGGCCTTATAAGCAAAGAGGGTGCTGCGCATATTATCGCTAATGAATTAGGTGTCAAGCTTGTTGAGCCTAGTGGAAAAATCAAGGATCTGTATGCAGGCATGAGAAATGTAGAAGTAAATGGAAAGGTTCAGCAGGTATACGAAGTTCGAGAATTCTCAAGGCAGGATGGCAGCACCGGCAAAGTGGGTAATTTCTTGCTTGGTGACGAGACTGGCATCATGCGTGTTGTTTGCTGGGGAAGCAAGGCAGACCAATTGGCACAATTAAAAGAAGGAGAGGTTGTGAGATTGACCTGCGGCCTCTGCAGGGATAATCAAGGCAAGTGTGAGATTCATCTTGGTGATAATAGTCAGTTGATTCTTAATCCAAATGGTGTTGAGATTGGAGAGGTTCAGCACAAAAAGATGGCATCTATCAGAAAAGAGATTAAGGATCTTGCTGAGAATGATGAGAATGTTGAGCTTCTTGGCACTATTGTGCAGGTTTTTGATCCTAAATTCTACGAAGTTTGTCCTGACTGCGGTACAAGAGTCAAGGATAATAATGGAGAATTTGCTTGCCTGAAGCATGGCAAAGTTAATCCAGATTATGCGTATGTTGTTAATGTATTCCTGGATGACGGTACAGAGAATATTCGCTGTGTTCTTTTCAATAAGCAGGCAGAGTTTTTGTTCAGCAAGACAAAAGAGGAGATGGATGCTTTCAGGACATCTCCAGAGACTTTCGAGACTCTTAAGACAGAGATGCTTGGCAATATTGTGAAGTTCGTAGGAAGAGTAAGAAAAAATGATTTCTTTGACAGGCTTGAGTTCATGACTCAGCTTGTTTTTCCAGAGCCAGATCCTGAGGAAGAGATCCAGAGATTAAAAGCAGAACAATGATGGCTCACACCCACATGGCATTTGGCTTGTTATTTGGCCTACTATCGCTCTCTTTTGTTCATCCAGCAAATAAGTATGTTTTCATTGGGATAGTAATTTTCTCTGCGCTGCTTCCAGATCTAGATCACCCGCAGTCAAAGCTTGGAAGAAAATTGTTTTTCTCAAGAATATTCAATATCTTTTTTGGTCACAGAGGTTTTTTTCATGCAATCTGGATTCCTATAGCTATTTGGCTTGTTTTAAGTCTTGGTTTAGGCATAGCATATGGATCTGCAGTCTTTATTGGTTATTTTGCGCATCTATTCTCTGATGGTCTAACAAAGTCTGGTGTTAATTTAGTGCATCCCCTGCACCAGCTGAGATTGCAGGGCTTTATTGAGACTGGTGGTGTTGCAGAGCATTTGGTGTTTTTTGCAGTAGTTATTCTCTCAATAATTCTGATTCTATAGGTCACTGGACACTGGACAGGGCCTCGTAGCATATTTAAACGATTTTATCTCTCTTAATTCTATCGCGCCTCATCTTCCTAAGGGAGATTGAAACAAGATGCGAAAGCAAGAGGTGAAAAAATGAATAAACCTGAGAAAAAATTCAAGGCTGGTGCTGTAAGCGCCACAATATGGAAAAATGAAGGGCAAAACAACGGCAAGAGTTTTGTTTTTCATACAATCTCTTTGACAAGAGGTTACAAAGATAAGTCTGGGGAGTGGAAGAACTCTTCTTCTTTAAGGCCAGGCGATCTGCCTAAGGCTGCATTGGTGCTTAGCAAGGCATATGAGCACCTGATTATGAATAATGAAGAAGGAATTATTGAAGAGGAGTTGGTTGTATGATTTCCGAGTCTTGCAGGAATTATTTCGATTATTGCCACACCGCACCTCGTTTTTTCGAAATGATTCCTGGTTTTTGTTTTTCTTTTTCAGGAAAATCCCAGCAAGACATAATTAAAATGCAAACCACAGGTATTTCAAAAAATGAAAAGGTGGTTTGTATGGAAAAAAACATACCTGAGAAAAAGTTTAGGGCAGGCGCAATAAGCGCCACTGTCTGGAAAAACCAAAGCAAGGAAGGAAACGAGTTTAGCAGTGTCTCCTTTGAAAAAGGATACAAAGATGCTAGCGGCGAGTGGAAAT
>JAHWHC010000014.1 GCA_019323555.1 Candidatus Woesearchaeota archaeon | reverse complement strand
GGACACGTACACGAAGCAGAAGGCATAGAAGAAAAAATAGGAAATACCAAAGTAGTAAATGTCGGAAAAAAAGGAAAAATAATAGAAATCTAAAGCTTTGAAGCCAAATTAGCTGCTCCTAACAAAGCAACATCCTCATTCATGACAACATAAACAGGAATGTTTTTCAGCAAAGGCACCATCTTTGACTTATCCTCAAAAGACTTCTTGAAAATCGGTGATTTCAACTTCCTAGCAAGAAGCCTAGATAAACTACCGACCAAAAAAACACCGCCATTTGCCTTGGCAGTAAGAGCCAAATTACCTGCTTCAGAAGCATAAAAAGACGTGAACATATCAACAGCTTTTTTACAGGCAGGATCTCTTCCGTTAAGAGCCTCCTCAGCAATAACAAGATACGGCTCTTTTTTCTTGAAGAGCGCCTTTATCTTATCAGACTCCTTGAAATGTCCAGTTTGAGTCAAGAACTGATAAATGACATGAAGCCCTTTTTTTGATACAAAAGACTCACTATCCACACGGCCAGTCTTGCGCTTGATAAACTTCTTCAAATCCCATTCAAGCTCGTTTCTTGCAGCAAAATCTACATGACCTCCTTCAGAAGGAAGCACAAAATCATCATGTCCAAGCCAAGCAATAATAGACTCTCCCAAACCTGTGCTAGCACCAAGAACCGCCTTTGAACTAAACTTGATAGGCTTGCCTGGCTTAATCTGCTTCAGGTCTGATTTTTTCAAAACCTCAATACCAAAAGCAATACCCTCATAATCATTGATAACAGTAACTTTCTTTATGCCAAACAACTTATTTATTTTTGCAGCATCAATTGACCAAGGAAGATTAGTCATCTTGCAGACATTATCGTGGCAAGGACCTGCAGCTGCAAAACAAGCAGCACTTGGCGTTGCCTTTGCAACTGCCAAGAAATTCTTAAGCATGGCATAAAAATCCTTGAAACGCGGGGTGGCATACTCCTCAGCAACCATCATCTTAAAAGTCCCATTTGCATAATTAAAAATAGCTAACTTTGTTTTTGAACCACCAATTCTTCCTGCTAATATTAAACTCATCCTTTGATCACCCCGTATGGTATTAATCTGGCAACCTTGTTGCCAATGCCCAATTCAGTACTTACTCTAGCTACTTCATCTATGTCTTTATAAACCTTGTGACACTCTTCTGCAAGCCCTTTCCAAGAACCTGCCTTGACCTTGATATTCATCTCTTCCATGTGCTTCTTGACTTCCTCGCCCCTATAATGCTTCAGGGCCCAAGCTCTTGAAGCGACACGACCAGCACCATGCGCAGTAGAGCCCCAGGAAATCTCCTCTGCCTTTTTTGTGCCAACCATAACATAAGAGGCAGTACCCATAGAACCAGGAATAAGAACAGGCTGGCCAACTTTACGATATATTTCTGGAACCTCTTTTCTTCCAGGACCAAAAGACCTAGTTGCACCCTTCCTATGAATGCACAACTCTTTCTTTTTACCATCAACCGCATGCTCCTCAAACTTAGCAATATTATGACAGACATCATAAATCATATCCATACCATCAGAAGTGCCCATTACTTTCTTGAAAACATCACGAGTCCAGTGAGCAATCATCTGCCTGTTAGCAAAAGCAAAATTAATAGCAGAAGACATAGCCTTGTAATAATCCTGCCCCATATCTGAATTTATCGGGGCGTTTATTAATTCCCTGTCCGGCAAATGCGCATGCCCATACTTGTCTTCCATCAATCTTATGTAATCAGAAGCTACTTGATGACCAAAACCCCTGGAGCCACAGTGAATCATCAACAAAATCTGCCCCTGCTTATCAATACCAAAAGTCTTGGCAATTTTTGCATCATAAATCTGGTCAACTTTCTGAATCTCCAAGAAATGATTGCCTGCACCCAATGTACCTAACTGCGGAAGGCCCCTTGCCAGGGCTCTTGTAGAACACTTGCTTGGATCTGCACCAGGCATCTTGCCATACTCCTCTGTTCTCTGCAAATCCTCCTTAGTGCCATAACCATTCTTCAGGGCCCATTCTGCACCGTTTTTCAAGACTTCCATTAATTCTGATTTAGCGAGCTTAGTGATTCCGCCTTTACCAACACCTGCAGGAATCTCTGTATACATCATATCAAGCAATTCCTGACGTTTCTTGTCAACCTCTTCTGCAGACCAGTTGGTTCTTAGTAATCTTACACCACAATTGATATCATAACCAACTCCTCCAGGAGATATTATTCCTTCATCCATATCAAAAGCAGCAACACCACCAATAGGAAAACCATAACCCTGATGCGCATCAGGCATAACATAAGAAGCCTTCTGGATTCCTTTAAGATGAGCAACATTTCTAGCCTGCTCTAGAGTCTTGTCTTGTTTTATTTTCTCAATCAAAGCCTCAGAAGCATAAATAAAAGCAGGGACCAACATCTTGCCAGACTTAGGAATCTCCCAAATATTCTTATCTTTCTTCTTAAGTGCTATTTCATCCCCCATACATATCTCTCGTGTAGAACACTTTAAAAATCTTTCTACAAAAAATACTTACGAACCAAGTCTTCAACTGCCTGTTTTTCCAACAGAATTGCCTGACCATCATCGATTAAAAGACTATCAACAGACTGAAAATTAGCTGGCGCATAATTCAACAGTCCCTGCAATCTCACATCCATGCTGCATGGCGCAACGTTAATATGTGGTTGTGCCCTACCTGCAGTATTCCTATATAAAAAAGCATATTCCAACTTAGCTAATCCTTTACCTTCGCCAGACGCGCCCTCTGCAACTTGCCTCAGTGCAAAAACCCGAACAGACTCTGCTAAAGCCTGGCCACCCTCAATTCTATCAACAATCTTGCGTACATCATGAGACCCGTCTGCAGGAATTAGCAAGTATGTTTTTCCCCTTATATCTATATTGATCATAAAGCAAAAGAAATAACCGCGATATTTAAAATTTCATGTTCTACAAATCCACAACAACCTGCACATATTCGGGAGTTATCTCCATCTCTGCATAAGTCATTGCTTTTACAGAGCCGATGTGGTCGTGTTCTCCAACAGAATCTCCCAGAATTATTGCATTGATTTCAAAACCATCTGCGGTCTTCTTGATTTTTATTTCTTCGACCTTCTTAGGAATGAAGGCATCTATATCTAATAGGGCCAAGAATTCTTCTAACCAATTGTACAATAAGGCTTTTTCATCTTTGCCTTTGAGATGAATCTTTTTCTTTATCTTTGCCTTTACTTTATCTAAATCAAACATAAAAGAAAACATAGCCAGAACTGCATTGCCAAACTGCTCCTCCAGATTCTTGCCATAGGCGCGAAACTTTCCATCAGCAGTGTGCTCAAGAATATCAAACTTTTTCATTTTAGTAAAACTGAATCTCAGGAATATCCTCGTCTTCTTCTTTTTTCTCTTCTGTTTCTGAAGCAGGGGCAGAATTGTCAAAAATACTAGCAAACGCATTGCCTGTGTCCTGCTCTGCAACTGGCTCTGGC
Organism: Candidatus Woesearchaeota archaeon; assembly: GCA_019323555.1. Classification (GTDB taxonomy): domain Archaea; phylum Nanobdellota; class Nanobdellia; order Woesearchaeales; family ARS49; genus WJJT01. Next base: position 47,541 of record JAHWHC010000014.1, on the reverse strand, counting down.
TCACTGGCTCCTAAACCAGGGGAAGGATCATCAAAAATATTCCTAGAAGGACTATTAGAGTAAACAGGACCCTCTCCCACAATACTCTGCAACATTCTAATGGCCTTGCGAATATCATTATGAGAATCTTGCGAAGTATCGATAGTTATCTTCATATACAGAATATTAGAAACAGAGTATAAATATTTTTCTCTTTAATCAGGCTTAACAGTGCCAGGATAAATGCTTGGCAAATCTGTAAGTGTGCAGGCAAGCTTGTACAAAAATGCTTTTACATCAGAAAAGTCTGCTGGGTCAGGAGTTTCGTTTCTTTTAACCTGCTCAAGAACAGAAATGTGCTTGCTCAACAGCAAATCAAGACCGCCTGCAGATTCTGCTGCGCCTGCCAATTCCCAAACAATGTGAGCATAACGAAAATTATCATCATCTACATTAGTAAACAAGCCAGACTGCGCGTTTTCCAGAAAACGGATTGCATCATGAATGCCTGCTGCATGATCAAATACCAAGGAACCATACTTGCCATGCTTTCTATATTCTTCTAAACCTGCGCAAGCATTAGCTATTCTTCCGCCTGCTACAGCATCCTTTGGAAGCAAAAATCCCTCTTCACTCATACTACGCCACATCTTGTATAATACAAAAAGAACGTGGTTTAAATAGATTTGGGTCCAGCACATTTAAATACTACGTGCATTATATAAAACTGCATGAAGTTTATTTGGTTAATCTTAATGCTAGTATTGCTGTCAGTAACTGCACAAGCAGCAGAACTAAGTTTCAAGGATAGTGAGACAGGAATACCAATTGCAGCCAAGATTATTTCTATCAATCTAAATGATCAGGAGTTTGTAAAACAAGCAGATTCTGCTGGAAAGATAAACTTGAACATAGAACCTGGACAAAACGCAGAATTCACAGCAGATAACCTGAATACTGCTGGAAAAGATTATTATGGATCAATCATTTATGAAAATGAGGAAGAGATACTTCTTTTCCCTATTGCTTCTGTGCGGGGAATAGTGAAAGATCGCCTGGACAACGTAGTAAGCTATGCTGATCTTAAATTTGCATGCAAACCTCTGCCAAAGATAAACCACCCCGCAACCACAGACAGGTTTGGAACATTCTCAACAATCACGCCAGCAGGAAAATGCAAGATCTATGCAAGCTATGAAGATGCACTAGGATTCCAAGAGGCAATACTAGAGCAAGGAGAACTAAGAGACATTGAAATACAACTAGACAAGACAATTGTATCTTTTCCAACAAAAACATATGCAGGAGTTGGAGTGTTAATCATTGCAATAATTGCAGTAGCAGCAATCATAATATACCTAGTTACAAGAAAAAAGACAAAACCAAAATCAGAAAAAAAAGAAACAAAGAGCAAAGACGTACTGCCAACCTTAAACAAGAAAGAGAAAGAGATTGTGAACTTCTTAGAACTAAACAAAGGAAAAGCACTACAGGCACAGATAAGGCATAACACAGGTATACCAAGAACATCACTAGCAAGAATAATCAAGGGTCTGGAAGACAAAAACATACTTCAAGTACGAAAAGAAGGAAAAGCCATTAAAATCAAACTAACAGACTGGTTTCTTGGAAAAGAGTGAATTGGGCATTAAATAAAGTTTAAATGGCCAAAAGGAAGCCTAAACAAGCTTATTTCTGATATTGTTCCAGTTAAACAATATATATTTGCCCACACTTTAGACACTACATTAACCAGTAGGAGGATGAAAAATATGAAAAAAATTATTGGATTCATGATTGTTTTGTTGCTGCTTGCTGTTGGTGTGGCAGCAGAAGAGACCAAAGAGATTAATATTGTAGGAATTTCACCTGAACCAGCAGAGCAGTATTCACCAGGACAACAAGTACAGTTTAAGTTAAAAGCAACAGAGAATTTTGCAGATGGCGTTGCCTCATACGACGAAGGCTTCCACATCCAGTTTTACACCTTTGAGGCAACAGACTATACTGAAGACCAAATGTACTTCGGCGCAGGAGTGCCTGGAGACTACATCCCTATTAATATTGTCAAGGAATATAATGCGCAGTTCGTGAGCCCTTACTGGATTGCGAACGTTAATGTTCCGCAAGAACCTGGCACATACTACACTCTTTTCATTCTTTACTGCAGCAGAAACCAAAGCACCTGCGGCCAGGACAATACCTTACGAGACGCCTATTCCAAGTACTTAATCAAATATACTGTTACTGGAGATGCTCCAAGGCAAAACTATGCCTGTGCTGGACAAAAAGCAACGTTAAATGCAGGAGAAAGAGCAACATACATTGTGGAAAGAACAGAGTATGAAATAAAAGCAGAAAAATTCCAAGGTAATTTCAAGCTAAATGTAAACGGCGAATATACTGATTGGCTATACATAGGAACTAAACAAACAATGGCGGACGGACTGAAAATAAACGTAGTAGACATGGGATCAGATGATATCACTTTTTGCATGATAACTGGACAGAAAATAATACCGCCAGAAACAAGCCAGCCAGAATCAAAAATAGACCTATCCAATTATCCAGAACTATTTATCAAGGGAAGAAGCTTAAACGGCAACTTTGTGGTGGGAGACCAGGCACCTGCAGATGATGTAATCGCAGCAATTGATATCTCTGTATCATTCCAGAAATATGGGGTAAGCAAAACAGGGGGAGCAATGCTAGCAAGCGAAATAAGCAATTACAACAGAAACATCATAAGCGTGGGAAGGCCATGTGACAATGCAGTAACTGCACAGATACTGCGCGCAAATGGAATCAGTGATTATGACTTTGACTGTTCATATGGCTTGAAACCAGGACAAGCAGTAGTATACTTATTTGATTATAATGGGTATGCACACATGCTTGTCTTTGGATACTCAAGACTAGAGACAAGACAAATGGCAAGAGCATTGACTTTTCAAAAACTGAAAGGCACCAGGCAATGGATTACTTTTAGTGAAGGCACAATGCCTCAACCAGAGGAACAACCGGAAGATAGAGTTGAACCAGAACTAGTGAGAGATATACCCGAGTGCCAGAAAGACATAGAGCGATTCAAGAGAGAACTTGTTGAAAAATATGACAACAAAGGATTGCCAATTCCAGAAAGCTTCATGAGAAAATATGAAGAGATGCACAAAAGCTGCTTTGGCGACAGAGCACGAAAAGAACCTCCTGTTGTTGAAGACAGAGATGAAGACTGCCCAGGATGCAGGAAAAACGGAGCATGCATGCAAATAGGAATAAGATTCCTTGAAGGAGACGCTCCGGTATACTGCGACATAGACCATGCATTCAAGCCGCAATTAGAGAATGGCAAGACCTGCATGAACAACTATGAATGCCTGAGCAACACCTGCAGCGACGGAGTTTGCCAGAGCATGTCTGAGCAGATAAAAGGAATCCAGAGAGAACTAGAGGAACAAAAAGGAATCCTAGAAAAGATCATGGGATTTTTCAAAAGCATGTTCAGCTTTTAGCTGGAAATCGTGGGGGGCAAAAAAGAGGGTCACCTCCCCTCTTGCCTCCAACCACCCTTTAAAGAAACTGCACATCGACTTCAAGAGCATCCCAAGTGGGATACTCTTCGATGATTGCAGGCACTAGCTTTAATTTCTTTATTTCTTGTTTTAATTCATCAACTATTGCAATAGATGTAAGAATCCTTGGCTTAAGCTCATCTATCTGAAGAACATTCGCGGGAATACCTAACTGTTTTTGCAGTTTAGTCTTAGCAATCTTTAGTTTCTTAATGAACTTGCTTAAGTTTACGCTCTCTACCTGCAGGCCATACCCAAAGTCTGGCTTTAATTCAGGAAGGTATACTGCGCCTCTTACCAGAGTTCCTTCTTTAGTTATGAAATCTGTCTTTAGAGCCACATTAAGAGCACGCCTCTTTATTCTCCTGGCTAACTGCGCCTTGTCCTTAGTTGTGGTAGTGCAATAATGTATGTTTAATTTTGATTTTTTCAGGTGATTTAGAATCTCTTTAGCAAGTTTTTCAGAGCCCTTGACACCATAAGAAATCTTGTCCTTAGGCTTAAAGCCTTTTTCAACAAGCTTGTTTACGTTTGTGTCTGAGATTTCCAGCTCATTGAGGTTAAGAAAGTCTATTTTCCCTTTTATGTAATCAATTAATTTTATTGTCTCTTTCTTTTTGCCGGGAATCACAGGAATTTCCACGCCAACATCCCACTTGAACTTATTTGCCAGCTCAATCTTTTTCCACTCCTTTTGTTTGTCAAGCATAGGGTGGAATCTTATCTCATCTAAGCCTGCCTTATGGAGCTTGCTTAGCTTTTCTTTTGTGACGAGATTAAGCGGCGTGTATAAATGAATATGAAACTTCTTGCCAAACTTTTTCTTCAGAAGCTTGATGTATTTAACTGTTCTATCGAGTTTTACTAAAGGATCCCCTCCAGTGATACCTGCGCCTTTTGCTTTTGTGAGCTTCGCTTCCTCAATTATGTCTTTAGGAGATGTTATCTTCCACTCATTTGCGTATATCACATCCTTGCCGCACTTTTTCTCAGAAACAGGGCAAAAAAAACACTTGTTAGGGCAGAGGCCAGTAACAAACAGAACCAATTTCTCTCCTTTTACACAATACGCACAACCTTTAGGAAGCTTACCTTTTTTCCAGGAATAAAAACTGGTCTTGATCATCCAAACATCCTCTGATAATTCAAGAAAATTGAATCAGCAGTCTCTTGCTCATTGAATTTTTTAATTTCTGCAATCTTCCTGATGCTCCAGACAACATTGGCAGGCTCATTTCTCTCAAACTTAACAGGACTTAACCAAGGAGCATCTGTCTCTGTCAACAACTGATTGATATTAACAACTTTTGAAAGCGTCTCAAAATGCTGCAATCTTTCAATAACCGCAGGGACAGTGAAAGACCAGCCATTATCTGCTGCTCTTTGAATCAAACTCTTCCTGCCGCCAAAAGAATGCAGAATGACTTTCTTTAATTTACTAGACTCAAGCATCTCAACACACTCTAACTCTGCATTCCTTGTGTGAACAACAATCGGTTTTTTTAGTTTTTCAGCGCAATCAATACACTTCTGAAAATTCTCCCTCTGCTTTTTTTCGTACTCTTTCAGATACTTGAAATCCATGCCACACTCACCAATACCCACAATATCCTTCTTTTTTGATAAAATAAATTTTAATTCTTCATCAACATCAAAAGGCTCTGCCTGCCTTGTGAGGCCCACTTCATCCAGAGCATCTATCTTTATGTTAAGAGCATCAATAGGATATATTCCTAGAGTGCATTTGACTATGTCATACTTTTTTGCCAGTTCCAGAACTTCACGATTAGTCGGAACATTGACTCCAGAAGTAATGATTACTTTAACACCTGCATCTTTAGCTCTCTGCACAACTTCATCACGATCCTCCTTGAATTTCTCGTGATTCAAGTGGCAGTGTACATCCACAAGATTCATCATATCACGTCTTTTACACTAGCCCAAATCAAGGGCAAAGCAATAGTAGCATCACAATAAACATCAATATACTTGCCTTCTTCCTTCATCTTGCCCCAGGAAATGCCTTCACACAAGTTTGCTCCTGAAGAACCGCCCCACTGAGGCATATCCGTAGATATCTGAACACCAAAAGAAGCACCTTTACTGAACTGCATAGACTGCTGGATAAAATTCTTTGGCAAGCCTCCGCCAATGTAAATAACCCCATTCTTCTTAGAGTCCCAGGCAATGCTTATGATCTCTTTCATATCCTCAAACACAGGAAGGTCAAACTTTGCACCCTGCGCCTGCCTGCCCCAGATCATCAAACCAATGCCAGAATCTGCAATACCTGGACAGAATATTGGAATCTTTTTTTCAAAACAAGTCTTGAGGATTGAATCTTTGCCAGGCAAGATCTCACCAAGCTTCCACAAAAACTCCTTGATGTTCTTTGTCTTAGATAATTCCTCAAAATTATCCTTGAAAAAATCCTCCATCTTCTCATAAACTTCATTCTTCAGGAAAGTATCATAAATCCTATCAATGCCTTCTTTATGCAATTTAGCATCATCTGCCTTAGGACAGCCCTGAAAATGATTAAAACCAAGCGCCTCAAAAACATCATGCGTCAGGTTAGCACCAGTTGTGACAAGAACAGCAATCTTTCCAGATTTAAGCATATCAACAAGCACATTCTTCATGCCGCCAGGAACCATTGCCCCAGCCAAACCAAGAAAAACAGTGCAGGCTTTATCTGAAAACATCTCTGACATGATCTGAGAAGCCTTGGCAACCCTGCCCGCACCCATGACACCAGAACCAGCCATCTGCTTAACTAAATCAGAGACTTTCATGCCTTTTTGGATGCTTATATGATCAACTGGTTTCATAGACGATAAAAAAACAAGTCTGTTTATAAAAGTAATGGTCAAAAGGTTCATAACCCCTGAGTAACAAAGACCGAAAACTTTAAATATAAACAGGTGCTTCAAGAGAGCAAAGCCTTTAAACAAAGGGGCAAAAAACTAAGGTGGTAAAATATGACGATAGTAGGATTACAGTTTGACAAGATTGTTGTTGACAGAATGGACGTGCCAAAAGGCAAGATGAGTGTCAAGAACAACATAGTAATAAAAGACCTAGAGAAAAAGGATTTCAGCGTAGGCAAGACAAAACAATTTGTGCTGTTATTCAAGTTTGAGTATGCTGCAGATTATGAACCAAAAGTCGCAAAAATCACACTTAACGGAACAACCACATATGTTGAACAAGAAGCAAAGATCGATGAGATAGTCAAAGGATGGAAAAAAGACAAGAAAATACCAAAAGACATTATGACGCCTTTGCTTAACAACATACTAAACAGGTGCAACGTCGAGGCACTTATATTGGCAAGAGAGGTAGGGCTTCCACCGCCAATACAATTACCAAGAGTCACAGTAAAATAGGGTAACTTAAAGGCTTTCTAATCTGGTGGGATAAATAAATCAAACTAGCTAGAGATAGAAAATGACACAGGAAGTAAAATTAAAGGTCGTAGAAGCGATACAGGATGACGTAAATAAGGGAATCGTCAGAATAGACTCTGGCTTCATGAAAGAGATAGGCATAAAACCAGGAGACATAGTGGAAATTCTGGGCGGAAAGTGCACAGTGGCAATGGCAGACAGAGCGCTTCCAGGAGACATAGGCCTAAGCACAATAAGAATGGACGGACTTCTAAGAAAAAATGCAAAAACAGGAATAGGGGAAGAAGTAAAAGTAAAGAAAGCAGACATAAAAGAAGCCAAGAAAATCACAATCGCACCAGCAAGCGAGAGGGTAGAGGTAAGAACCTCCAACACGCACATATTCAAGCAAGGACTCCTAGGAAGAGCAGTGATAAAAGGAGACATAGTATCACTAGGAGGCACAAAAAGAAGAAGACGAACAATGACAGGAAGCCCATTCTTTGATGAAGTCTTCAGCATGATGGAAGACCCAAACAACACAGGATTCGGGTTCGGCTTTGGGGACTTGAAACTAGTTGTTGCAGAGACAATACCTGCAAAACAACCAGTGATCGTGACAGAACAGACAGAGATACTCCTAAACCCAAAAGCAGTAAAGATAGAGGAAGAGACAGTACCAGAAGTAACATACGAAGACATAGGCGGACTAAGCGACGAAATCAAAAAAATAAGAGAGATGGTGGAGCTTCCACTAAAACACCCAGAAATCTTCGAGAGACTGGGGGTAGAACCGCCAAAAGGAGTTTTATTGCACGGCCCTCCTGGAACAGGAAAGACCTTACTGGCAAAAGCAGTAGCAAATGAAACAAACTCACACTTCATCTTAATCAACGGCCCTGAAATAATGAGCAAATACTACGGCCAATCTGAAGAAAACATCAGAAAAAAGTTCGAGGAAGCTGAACAAAATGCACCTGCAATCATATTCATAGATGAAATAGACGCAATTGCAACAAAAAGAGAAGAAACAAAAGGCGAAGTAGAGAAAAGAGTTGTTGCACAATTACTGGCTTTAATGGACGGCCTGAAAAACAGAGGAAGAGTCGTAGTCATAGCAGCAACAAATGTCCCTAATATACTAGATCCTGCCTTGCGAAGACCAGGAAGATTTGACAGAGAGCTGGAGATCAGCGTGCCAAACGAAGAAGGCAGACTGAATATACTGAAGATCCACACAAGAAACATGCCGTTAGCAAAAGACGTAAGCCTAAAAGAGCTGGCAAAGAAAACACACGGATTTGTGGGAGCAGACGTATCATCCCTGGCAAAAGAGGCTGCAATGATAGTGCTAAGAAGACTTCTTCCAGATTTAAAATATGACAAAGAAGAAGCAATACCAAAATAAATACTAGAAAAACTGATAATCACAAAATCAGACTTCATAGAATCACTAAAAGTAGTGAGACCCTCAGCACTAAGAGAGGTATTAATAGACGTCCCAAATGTAAAATGGGAAGACATAGGCGGACTAGAAGGAGTAAGACAAGAATTGATAGAGGCAGTAGAGTGGCCGCTAAAACACCCAGATGCATTCAAGAGAATGGGAGTAAAAGCACCTAAAGGAATCCTCTTGTATGGCGCGCCAGGAACAGGAAAAACACTCATGGCCAAAGCAGTGGCGCATGAAAGCGAGGCAAACTTCATATCCATAAAAGGACCAGAACTATTATCAAAATGGGTCGGCGAGAGTGAAAAAGCTGTCAGAGAGATATTCAAGAAAGCAAGACAGACAGCACCAACAATCATATTCTTTGATGAAATAGATTCACTAGTGCCAAGAAGAGGGGTAAGTTCAGATTCACACGTGTCTGAGAGAGTTGTTAATCAATTACTTACTGAACTAGACGGGCTAGAGGATTTACACGACATCGTGATAATCGGGGCAACAAACAGGCCAGACATGGTAGACACTGCATTATTGAGGCCAGGAAGATTTGACAGGATAATACTAACGCCAGTGCCAGATGAAAAATCAAGAGAAGAAATATTCACAGTACACACAAAAGGAATGCCAATCAATGGCATGACATCAAAAGAACTAGCAGCACAAACAGAGGGCTATGCAGGAGCAGACATAGAGGCAGTTTGCAGAGAGGCAGCAATAATCGCCTTAAGAGAAGACATGAAAGCAAAAGAGATAACCAAAAAACACTTTGAGGAAGCACTGCAAAAAGTAAGGCCATCTGTAACAAAAGAGATAGAAGAAACATACAAAGAACTAAGAGAGCATTTCACAGCTGCAAAAGCAAAAGAGATGCAGAAAGACAAACCAGCATACTTTGGATAAAAGAATGAACAAAAAGCCAATATTATTACTGCTAATATTCTTACTATTACCTGTTGTTCTAGCAGAAATCCCTGCTTACAAAGGATATGTAACAGACAATGCAAACATTCTAGGAGAGTATGGGCCACAGATAGAGAAACTATGCGAAGCGATAGAAAAAAATACCACAGCAGAAGTTGCAGTACTTACTATCGAAAGCCTAGAGGGGCAACCACTAGAAGAATACTCGCTAGCAGTTGCAAGAAACTGGGGCATAGGAAAAGAAGAGAAAAACAATGGATTGCTGCTTTTAATATCTGTTCAAGACAGAAAGTATAGATTTGAGACTGGCTACGGCCTTGAAGGGGTTCTGCCAGACGCAAAAACAGGAAGAATCGGGAGACAGATCCTGACACCTGCATTTAGACTTGAAGAATACGGCAGAGGAGTCTATGAAGCCTTGAGTGACATAAAAGGCCTGCTTCAAGAAGACCCAAGCATAGTGGCAAAATACAAACCAACAACAATGAGCACCCTTGGAGGACTCATAGTGTTTGGATACTTAATCTTATTATTGATATTACTTGTTGCAACAGAGAAACAAAAAAAGCACAAATGGAAAACAAGAGCAGGAGCAGACGCAGCAATAATCATAGTATCTATATTCCTAGGATTAACTTATCTAATGATCGCACTTGTGCTTAGTGTAATGTTCTGGATACTAGCAGCACAAGTAGCATTCATGAAAAAAGGAGGGCCTGGCGGAATAATCTGGGGCGGATTTGGAAAAAGCTCTGGAGGATTTGGCGGAGGCTTTGGCGGATTCGGGGGCGGAAGCTTTGGAGGAGGCGGAAGCTCAGGAGGCTGGTAAAGCTTTTTATATTCAAAACGTCATGAGGTGTAATTATGGCAAAGAAAACAAACAAAACAAAAATCTGGCTCATAGTCGGAGGAGTAATACTGGTTGTACTAATATTATGGCTTGTGATGGGATACAACAAGCTAGTTGGCTTAGACAACTCTGTAGCAGAGAGCTGGGCAAATGTAGAAACACAGTACCAAAGAAGACTAGACCTGATACCAAACCTAGTAAACACAGTAGAGGGTGCAGTGGCATTTGAGAAAGAGACACAGACAGAGATTGCAGCACTAAGAACAGGGGTAGCAAAAGCAAAACAAGCACTATCATCTGCAACAACGCCAGAACAACAACAGGCAGCACTGGCAGAGAGCGATGCAGTAGTAAGCAGATTCCAGGGACTAAACATAAATGTTGAGAATTATCCACAGCTTAAAGCAACTGAAAACTTCTTAAGCCTGCAAGATGAATTGGCAGGAACAGAGAACAGGGTTGCAGTGGCAAGAAAAGACTTTAACGCAGCTATCAAGAACTATAACAACGCTGTAAGAAAAGTCCCAACAAACCTAATTGCTTCAATGTTCGGCTTTGATAGAAAACAGAGCTTTGAGGCAGACGAAGGAGCTGCGACAGCACCAAAAGTCGAGTTTTAATTTCTTTTTTCTTCTTTTTTGAATAAATTTATATACTATTTATTGTTCTTCACAAGATATGGCAAAACCAGGAGAAAGAGTAAAAGTCGTTGTTGATAAAGAGGAAATAGAGGGAGTTCTAATGCCTGAAGAAAAGGAATTCGTAGTTCTAAAGCTGGATACTGGCTACAACATGGGCATAGACAAGAAAAGAGTCAAGGAAATAAAGCCGCTGGGCAAGAAAAAAGAAAAAGTTCCAGAACTTCCTAAAGAAAAGCCGAAAAAAGGCCTGCCAACAATCACAATATTACATACTGGCGGAACAATCGCCTCAAAAGTAGACTATGAAACAGGCGGAGTCATAGCAAGATTCTCACCAGAAGAGATACTGGCAATGTTTCCAGAACTAAAAGGCATTGCAAACATCAATTCAAGATTAGTTGCAAACATGTGGTCAGAAGACATGAGATTCGGCCATTATAATATACTTGCAAAAGAGATTGATAAAGAGATAAAAGCAGGAGCAGACGGGGTAATCATAACACACGGAACAGACACACTGCACTATACTTCAGCGGCACTATCTTTCATGCTTAAAGACTTATCAATACCAGTAATATTAGTTGGAGCACAAAGAAGCTCTGACAGAGGCAGCTCTGATGCAGCCTTGAACCTAATATCTGCAGTATTTTTCATAGCAGCAAACAAGAAATTTGCAGAAGTAGCAGTCTGCATGCATGAAAACACAGAAGATGAAACTTGCGTGATTTTACCAGGAACAAAATGCAGAAAAATGCATTCAAGCCGGCGTGACGCATTCCAGGCAATAAACGTACTGCCCTGGGCAAGAGTAGACTATGACAAAAAGCAAGCAAACTACCTAAGAACAGGATTCAACAAAGTATCTGCTAAGAAAAAAGCGCAGATACTGCCTATGAAAGAAAACATCCAAGTAGGCATAATCTACTGCCACCCTAACATGTATGCATCACAATTCAAGGCATTCTCAGGATATGACGGCCTAGTTATTGATGGAACAGGACTAGGACATGCACCAGTATCTGAAACAGACAAAATAACAAAAGAAAATGCACAAATAATGAAAGAGATACAGGACTTGATAAAAAAAGGAACAATAGTGGTTATGGCAACACAAACTGTTTATGGAGGAATAGACATGAATGTCTATGCACCTGGAAGAAAACTAATAGAGGCAGGAGTCCTGGGAAATTACTGCGACATGACCACAGAGACCGCGTATATAAAACTGGCATGGCTATTAAGCAATTATCCTAAAGAAAAAGCAAAGGAAATGTTTGGACAGAATCTAGTTGGGGAAATTTCTGAAAGACTCGAATATGAAAAAGAGTTTGTCAAGCAATGATTCCAATAAAAGAATTACTAAATAAGATCAAGTGGGACAAAAACGAGAATCCTGAGGATTATACTGTCGGATATTATGACAGAATAAGGAAAGAAATCATTGAATTTCCCTTTAAATCAATAAAAGAGACTGATGAAAACTTCATGTTAATTGAAATAAATGGGGAGGAAAAAACAATTCCCCTACATGCGATCAAAATAGTAAGGAAAAAAGGAGAACAATTATGGAAAAGGCCGATCTCAAACGACTAGGATTCAAGTGCGGAATCGAGATTCATCAACAACTTGAAGGCCGCAAACTCTTTTGCAACTGTCCAACTACCTTAAGAGATGATGAACCGCAGTTTACTGTCAAAAGAAGATTAAGAGCAGTTGTAGGAGAGACAGGAAAAGTAGACATAGCTGCAAGAGAAGAGACTGAGAAAGGAAAATACTACCTCTACGAAGGATATTATAATTCTAACTGCTTGGTTGAGCTGGATGAGATGCCGCCAAACCCAATTAATTCTGAGGCATTTGATACTGCATTACAAGTATGCAAGATGCTAAATGGAGATTTTGTAGACGGCGCGCAGGTAATGCGGAAGACTGTAGTTGATGGCAGCAATACATCAGGATTTCAGAGAACAGCGTTAATTGCAAGGAATGGTGTGCTTGAGACAAGCGAAGGAAAAGTAAGGATACCAACAATAATCCTAGAAGAAGATGCCTGCAGGCCAATAAAAAATGAAAAAGATCATGTTGTGTTTAGATTAGACAGATTAGGGATACCATTAATGGAGATAGGAACAGAACCAGACATAATTAGTCCAGAACATGCAAAAGAAACAGCAGAGAAACTAGGAATGCTGTTGAGAAGCACTGGAAAAGCAAAAAGAGGAATCGGAACAATAAGACAGGACGTCAATGTATCCATAAAAGAAGGCAACAGAGTAGAGATAAAAGGAGCACAGGACTTGAAAAGTATTCCAACACTTATTGAGAATGAAGTAAAAAGACAAATCAATCTAGTTGACATTTACAAAGAATTGCACAAAAGAAGAGTAAAGAAATTTGAGAACAAAGCAGCAGATGTAAGCAAGACACTAAAGAATTCAGGAGCAAAACTAATCACAAAGACATTACAGGCAGGAAACTCTGTAATGGGAATAAAACTAAACGGCTTTGCAGGATTAATAGGCAGGGAAACACTGCCAAAGAAAAGATTAGGAACAGAATTCTCAGAAAGAGCCAAAGTAATTGCAGGAGTAGGAGGAATAATCCACTCAGATGAACTTCCAGCATATGGAATAACAGACAGAGAAGTCGATGTCTTGAAAAAAGAACTAGGATGCAAAGAACAAGACGGCTTTGCACTAGTAGCAGATGAGAAAGAAAGATGCTTGAAGGCACTAGTAGCTGTTAATGAAAGAGCAAACCAGGCAATTGATGGCGTTCCAATGGAGGTTCGCAAGGCAAATCCAGACAATACAACAAGCTATGAAAGACAGATGCCAGGAGCAGCAAGAATGTATCCTGAAACAGACATACCCCCTATCACAATTACAAAGAAAATGATTAGTTCTATTAAATTACCAGAATTAATCACAGACAAAGCACCAAGATATGAAAAGATGGGCTTAGGCAAGGACCTTGCCATATTGACTGCAAAATCACCAAAAGCAGCATTGTTTGAGAAATTAGTTGCGAAACACAAGAAAATCAAAGCTGCATATATAGCAGAGATAGTTATGACAGCAGACAAGATAATCAATAGACAGTTTAAGATTTCTATTAATCCAACAGAAGAAGACTTTGAGTTATTATTTGATGAACTTTCAACAGATAAGATATCTAAAGAAAATGTTCTTGATATATTGAAAGAGAATAAGCCTGTCTCTGAAGTGATTGAGAAATATCACATGATGTCTGATAAAGACCTTGAAACTGAACTAAAGAAGATAGTTGCTGCGAATAAAGGATTGGCTTTCAATGCACTCATTGGAGAAGCAATGAAGAAACTTCGCGGAAAGGCGGCAGGAAAGAAGATTTCTGAGATGCTGAAGAAGATGGTTGGGTAGACTTCGGTTAATATTGATTAAGGCTTAATTTACTTTTTCTTTTCTTCCTTCACAAAACTTCCATATATTTCCTGTGAAGTCTAGTTCCTGTACAGAAGTAAAGTCAACTCCTATTGCAGATACATTTTCTAAAGCAAAAATATCTCTTCCTTTTGATAATTCTATAAGAACAGGATCAAATTTAGGTTCATAATGTGCTTTAATCCAAAAATTTACGAGATCCATTGCGGGGATAATCTTAACTTCGTCGTCTCGAATTTTTAAATATTCTGTGCACAGAACATATGCTCCAGCACTATTTCCTGACGTTATTCCATCAAAAAAAGCAATTCTAGATTCTAAACAGTTTTCTCTTATTTTTCTAATAAATGTTTCGGTATCTCCGCCCGGAAGATATAGAATGCTTGCTCTTTCAAATGCTTCTTGCAGATTTATAGGACTTTCATCAGAAAAACAATCTATATTTGTAGCTCCTAATTTTTTAAAGTATTCTTGAAAAAATTCTCTTTTGCCTCTTAATTTTGACATATCAGAAGAAGTTAAATTTAAAATTAGAATATTGCGATCATCTGAATACTGATCAGCTTCTGCAATTATTCTTCGATCTATTTCTTTCAATCCTCCTGTTGAAGTATGTCCAGATAATAGATATTTTTTATTTACCATGGAATATAATAAAGACTATTTCTTTATAAAGTTTCGCGTCTAACACACTACAACCCACAGCAATTAAGAATATCTTCAATACCTATCAAACAGATTCTTTCTAGGCTTTAGAATAACATAATGAATAAGAATCATAATAATGACAGCTAATAGAGCACCCATAGAGTTCCACACTAAATCATACATTGTGTTGAACCAGCCAACACCGTATGCCTCGATTTCTTCGACAGATGTGACTAATTGACCTGGACAGGCATCGCCTGTGCCAAATGCAAGAGCGCCTTCACCAAAGCCGTATGCCAGGAATCCAGTGAACTCAACAAGCTCGATTACAACACCAATTCCAGAGGCTGCCATCAAGACAACCAAGATCAGGAAAATAGTCTTCTGAGTAAAGAATTTCCTGTCCATCCAGGGGTACAAGAAATTAAAGAATAGCAAAGCAAATGCAAAAATAGGCATAATATGAGTTAAATGATCCCAGGAAAGCCCAATAGGTGTAGAGCCATAAAAACCCATAAAACCAAGAGCATGCGGAATAAAACCTAAAATCAAGATAGTATATATTGGAAGGTTCAAATTCCACTTCTCATAAGTAAAGTAAAAAAACAGTGAAAGAACAATAAATGCAATCATGTCAGGAACAAAACCAGTATTGCCCCAGATAAAAGACATCAGTATCATAACTAGAAAAATAACAGTACCCATACCAAGTACAACTGCTGCATAAATATCCTTCCCAGCCATATACCCTAAAAATAGGGCTGCATTTAAAAAGGTTAGTCTCTAAAAAAACCGCAAGCTTTAAAAAGGCAAATAAGCCATTTAATAGCATGTTACAGCACATATTATGGGCCATATTGTTCTTCACACTATGGCTGGCAATCATATGGATCAGTGTACTGCACGCAGAGGAGCCAAAGAAGACTAAACTAAAGAGGTTTCCAAAAGTCACAATAGGCATACCTGCATATAATGAAGCAAGAACAATAGAAAAAACTGTGAATTCTATAGTACAATCAGACTATCCAAAAGAGAAGATAGAGATAATCATAGTAAATGACGGCAGTACAGATAATACTGCAAAAGTGGCTCAAAACATAATCAAGAAAAACAAAGGATACAACATAATCCTAATCAACAAGCCAAACGGCGGAAAATCAAGTGCAGTAAATGCAGCTATTGAGCGCGCAACAGGAGAATTCTTTGCAGTGGTAGATGCAGACAGCAGAATAGAGAAAGACGCCCTACAACTAGTAGTGCCTCATTTTGATGATTCTAATGTAGGGGCTGTGATAAGCAGGGTAAGAGTAGACAGCCCAAACAAGATGATTGAAAGAATACAATTCTTTGAATACATCATGAGCAATTTCGTAAGAAAACTGATGGCAGTGCTAGGAACACTAGCAATAACGCCAGGAGTATTATCTGTATACAGGACAGAAACACTGAGAAAAGTCGGCGGCTTCACAAAAGACAGGAACAACCTGACAGAAGACCTGGAGATAGCAATGCGCCTGAAATTCAATGGGCACCAGATAGAGATGGAGACAAGAAGCACAACACACACACTTGCTCCACACAACCTAAACAAGCTCTGGAAGCAGAGAATAAGGTGGGCAAGAGGATACATCTACAACATGTGGAACTACAGATCAATGATGTTCTCAAGAAAACACGGAATCTTCGGAACATTCCAGATGCCTGTAAATGTCCTGGTAGTAGGACTATTGTTGATAAACGTAAGCATAATCGCATACAACTTCATGGACAAAATGATTGAGTTCACAATAAGAAGCGCAACAATAAAAGGGTACTTCTGGACAAGAATACTAGAGATGCCGACACTGCAGCAGATGCTACTTGGACAGAATCTTAGGATAATGATACCAATCATCCTGGCAACAGTGCTTGGCTTTTACCTTATACTGCACGCGCACAAGAGATTCAATGAAAAGATAACAAGAAACATAGCAGGCGCAGTAGGATACTTCTTATTCATACCATACTTTACCACAGCAAACTGGATATCCTCAATTTTCCAGGAAGTCTTTAAGACAAAAAGAAAGTGGTAAACTTTAAAAACAATACAGAACTAATTCTCTAAATGCACTCGTAGCTCAGCTTGGATAGAGCACTTGCCTCCTATTTACCAAGGAGCCAGCAAGGGGTCGGGGGTTCGAATCCCCTCGAGTGCGTCTCAAAATGTACAGAATAAAAGAAAAACCAGAAGATTTTGCTGTAAAAGAGATAAGCATCATAAAACCAGGAGAAAAAGGAAAATACACCTATTTCTTGCTAAAGAAAAAAAACTACAACACAATAAGAGCACTAGAGCATGTAGCAAGTGCTTTACACACCAATCCTAAAAAGTTCGGTTTTGCAGGGAACAAGGATAAAATCGCGGTTACAGAACAAACCTGCTCTGTACCAGAAATCAACAAAGACAGGCTAGAAAAAGTAGAGCTAAGAGATATTGAATTAAAATTTCTAGGAAAAGGAACTGAACCAATAAGCTTAGGAGATCTTGAGGGGAATAAATTCGATATAGTCGTAAGAAATATTGACAAAAAGCCAGCAGCAAAAACAGAATTTGTGAATTATTTTGGGGAGCAGAGATTCGGACAAGCAAATGCACCGATAGGAAAAGCAATAGTCCAGAAGGATTTTGAAAAAGCAGTAAAACTAATGCTTGAAGACAAGGGGCCAGAACAGATTAAAGTGAGGGATTATATCCAGAAAAACCCAACAAATTTTGTAGGGGCATTAAAGATACTTCCTTTTAAGCTGCTGAAAATTTACATCCATGCATACCAGAGCTGGATATGGAACAAAGTAGTTGAAAAAACAGAGAAAAAAGGAGAGCTGCCGCTAGTGGGCTTTGGAACAATAATAGATAATTCCGTCTTGGCAGACTTCTTGGCAGAGGAAGGCATAGAACCAAGGGACTTCATAATAAAAGAGATTCCAGAGCTAAGCTCTGAAGGAGATGAAAGAGAGATACTTGCAGAAGCAAAAGACCTAAAGATAGGAAAGCTAGAGGAAGACGAACTAAACAAGAGCAAGAAAAAAGTCTTGATAAAGTTTACATTATCAAAAGGAAGCTATGCAACAGAATTCCTAAAACAACTATTTCAAAATTTGCGATAATCAATTTGGAAAAAGCGCAAATTTTGTAATCCCAAAAATTGCATGGCAATTTTTGTTATTCGCCTAAAACCTTGAGAATATCCTGAAAAATTGGTTCTATCGGCCTGTTGCCATCAATAATATGGACAATATCTCTAGGCTTATAATATTCTATCAAAGGCTCTGTCTGATCACGATACATTGTTAGTCTCTGCTTAATGCCTTCAGGAGTATCATCTTCTCGCTGAATAAGCTTTCCACCGCACTCCTTGCATTTCTCACCTTCAGAGACATTAGTTATCCTTTTACACTTAGCGCACTGCCTGCGCTTAGCCAGTCTTTCAATAAGAACATCCTCTGGAACATCAAGAACAATAACAAAACCAATCTCTGCCATCTCATCAAGAGCCTCTGCCTGCTCAAGAGTCCTTGGAAAACCATCAAGAATAAACCCTTCTGTGCAGTCTGACTCTTTCAAGCGCAATTCAACAAGTTTGATAGTTATCTCATCAGAAATAAGAACTCCTTTTTTCATGCGCTCAGTAATCTGCTTGCCAAGATCTGTGCCTTTCTCCATTGCAGCACGGAACATATCCCCTGTAGAGATGTGCGGAATGCCGTACCTTTCTGCAATTAATTCAGCCTGAGTCCCTTTTCCACAGCCTTGCGCACCAAAAATAAGTATATTCATCCTAAATACTCCTTTAACTCGGTATCTGATTCTGGGGTCTTTTCCCAGCAAACCTCTAATTCCTTGACAAAAGGAATCATCTGCTTCCTTAATTTAGGCCAAGTCTCTGCTGCCTGCTTGATGATTGCAGCATCAACCTTATCATCTAACAATAGTTCTGATTCATTAATCTTTCGCTTTAGATACATCACATTGCAAAATAACGCAAATATTTTCTTTTTTTCAGAATCATCAAAACACCGATATTCATACAAGTCAACCAAGGACGTAGTCTCTGGCTGAATCAGCTTTGTCAATAATTCACAAGCAGAACTAAGCCGCTCATTTATTTTTCTCTTGATCTCTCTCAAGAAAAATCCGTCTGGCTCAATTGTAATGATCTCAAACTCATTATTAAGAACATCAAAATCCGGCAGATCAAATTCTTTTTTTAGTTTATCATATATTTCTTTCATATTATCTCCTTTTTTTATTGAAAAATAAGCCTCCGGAGGCAGCGCTCCAACACTCACAGAGTTTTTGGCTGGTCTCCGTACAGCTTTCTCGCTTATGCTTCGAAAGCCTCCGGAGGGAGTTGCACCCTCGACCTGCTGATTGCTTGCATTTAGATACAAGTCAGCCGCTATAGCTACTAAGCTACGGAGGCTTAATTGAATGCGAATATCCTATTGGAATAAGCCTTCGCCCGTGCTGTCTTGTGCAGCACATCTTTGGGTTCTATCCTTTTGTAAAGGATAGGGCATAAGAATTCGGATTACTGAACAATTTATAAAGCTTTTCCTTACTTCTTATAGAGATTTAAAAATGCCTTTATCTGCTCTTTCAAATGGTCTGTATCCTCGCGGATGGCATTCCTGAAGCCGCTTAAAAACGGCGTGTAAATATATTTCTCAAAAATAGTCCTCAAGACATAAAGCCAGGGCTTCATCTCCCATCTGTGCTCATAATCTGTCTCTAAAATAGACATGATCTCAATAACAACAATCCCTTTGTTCAATTTCTGCTTTTTGCCAGCCCGTGTAACCTCAACCTCTTTACAGTCAGATATCATTATATCAATCTTGATAACTGCCTTTGCATAATCAGTGAGCTTCTTGAAAGGCTCAAGCTTTGCTGTGATAACTTTGCCCTCTTTCTCAACACTCTCCTCAATAAAATTCTCAACAGGAAAGTACCCTTTTGACTCTTCCCATTGCTCAATAAGTGCGTAGAGCTCTTTAACAGAGAACAAGCCAGAATACTTTATTGCTTCTTTATCCACGACTGTTGCTTTTTCAGACATTTTCTAAGTGATTATGTCTTGTTGACACTTCTCCCTTATTAATTTTCCTAAATTAACCATCTTAAGCATGATATCATCTTCCCAGACATCACCAATGTCCTGCTTGATAATGTACTTGTGATAAAAGTCCTGAAGCCCCTGCAATAGTTTTGAGCCCCCAAACCTGTTCTCAAAATCCAGGGTGATCTCGCCGCTGATCTCAACAGTAATCCTTCCGCTGTTGGTCTGCACCTTTTTGCCTTCTTTAATAATCTCGATATCTTTAATATCATAAAGGCGAATGAAGAGCGTTATCTTGAACTTAACATACTCATTCATCTTACGCTCGCCATAGATCTCCATCTCATGCTCCCAGCCAGTAGAGGGCTGCTTCAACTTATGCTTTGGGTAGTGCACCTTAAAATAATCAGCTTCAAAGTAACTCTTAATGCCTTGAAGAATATCAGACAGGTTAAAGATACCCTTATGCTTTATTGCTACTGTGGGCATGTTTATTGTTGTCATTAATTAAAAAGTTGGAAGAAGGATATATAAAAGTTTCTACTTACTCAGGGGTGCGTTTTGGCCAGAATTCCAGGCCAGCCATCTTGCTTGGCAGGTAGGTCTCCAGCTTCAGGTAATTATTAATTGCATCCCTGAACTCATAAGCCTCATTATAAAACTCTTTTTCAAGCATATCTTTTTTCTTGCTCATGAATCTCTTGAAATAAAAACTCCTGAACGGCTTTAGAAGAGAATTCTTTCTCCAGTCTCCTGCTGCATCATAAATCAAGTTTGCAGCGACCTGCACCTCAATCTCCCCCTTATGCGCCTTTAATTTCTTGTTCTGCACAACCAACTCAACATCCTTCAGGCTAAGAACGTGCATGTCAATATCTAAATCAAACCGCCAAAAATTATTTCCAGGAAGAGGATATCTCTTAGGCCTCCACCTAATCCATACCTCTTTACCAGCAGGACCAGTCCTATCTAAATAATATCTTTCAGGAAAATCAGCATCTGACCTTGTTGCAAACCCATGCTCAATAAGCCACTCATACATCAAGACATAAAGATCGTCAAGAACAAAAACATCCTTAAACTTTACAGAAAACCTGGTAACTGTCTTATACTCAACGCCTGTATACCTGTGCTTTATTGAAACCATTAATACCCTTTTAAATTCTCATATTTATAAGGTTTTCGCCCAAAGATTTTTATAAGTCTGCCAAATAAAGGCTAAACATGATAATCGGCGTGGTAGGAAAAGCAAACGTAGGAAAAAGCACATTTTTCAAAGCCTTAACCTTGGCAGAGATACTCATCGCAAACTACCCTTTTGCAACAATAGACCCAAACAAAGGATTCGGGCATGTGCGGGTAGAGTGTGCGGAAAAACATTTCAATGTAAAATGCAACCCAAGATTCGGGTATTGTTTAGAGGGGACAAGATTCGTGCCAGTAGAAGTGATAGACGTGGCAGGATTAGTCCCAGGCGCTCACGAAGGAAAAGGAATGGGCAACAAATTCCTGGATGACCTAAGACAGGCGCACGCCTTAATCCACATAGTAGACATTGCAGGAAGCACAAATGAAAAAGGCGAGCCAGTAGAGCCAGGCAGCTATGACCCTGCTTTTGACATAAAATTCCTAGAGATAGAACTAGACATGTGGTATCTATCAATACTGAAAAAAGGATGGGAAAAACTAGCAAGACAGGTCCAGCAGGAAAAAAGCCAGATAACAAAAGTCCTGGCAAAACAATTATCAGGACTGAACATAACAGAGGATCTTGTTGACAGCATATTCAAAAAACTAGACCTTAACACTGAGCGACCTGTGGAGTGGACAGAAGAAAACCTGCTGGAGATGGCAAAGGAATTCAGAAAAGCAACAAAACCAATGATAATCGCAGCAAACAAGATAGACCTTCCATCAGCAGAAGCAAACCTAGAGAGAGTAAAAAAAGAGTTTCCAGAATACACAATAATACCCTGCTCAGCAGAATCAGAACTGGCCTTAAAAGAGGCTGCCAAAAAAGGACTGATAGAGTATATTCCTGGAGCACAGGACTTCAAGATAATCGGCCAGCTTAATGAAAAACAAGACAAGGCACTACAGTTCATAAAATCAAAAATACTGAACAAATGGAAAAGCACAGGGGTACAGCCAGCAATCGATGATGCAGTATTCACTCTTTTGAAACACATCGCGATATTTCCAGGAGGCGTGAACAAGCTATCTGACCAGCACGGCAACATACTTCCAGACTGCTTTCTTTTGCCAGAAGGATCAACTGCCCTAGATTTTGCATACAAGCTTCATTCTGACTTTGGGGATAACTTTGTGAGAGCAATAGATGTAAAAACAAAAAGAACAATAGGCAGAGACCACATACTCAAACACGGAGACGTGATTGAGATAGTGAGCGGAAAATAATCACTTGCCTATTGCTGCCTGAACATCAATGGGGGCAATGCTCTTATCAATCACAACAAAATTAACAGTCCTGTTCTTTCCAAGATTCTTCGCCTTATAGAGCGCAGCATCTGCCTGCTTAACCATGGTGTCAGCATCAATGCTGGAATTCATGCAGGTGACAACACCTAAAGAGATAGTTGTCAAGCCAGAAAATGCATCTGCAACAGACTTTCTCAGCCGTTCAGCAATAGAAAACGCATCATCCTGCGCTGTCTCCGGCAGAATGATAGTAAATTCTTCTCCCCCATACCTGCAAGGGATGTCCATTGAGCGAATCTGCTCCTTGAGCAGCCTACCAACTTCTTTCAAGATCCTGTCTCCCTCCATATGCCCCTTGGTGTCATTCAATTCCTTGAAATTATCAAAATCAAACATGACCAAGGAAAGAGGCTTTTGATTGCGCTTTCCACGAGCAATCTCTGTCTTGATAGCCTCAATAAAATATGCCTTATTATACAGGCCAGTGAGAAGATCTGTGATAGCACAGTGCTGCGCGTCCTCAAAATACTTTGCTCTTGAGCAGGCAACAGCCATCTTAGAGAGAAGCAGGGAGACAAGCTCAATATAATTGCTTAAGTCAATGCTAGAATAAAAAAAACAGACACCAACTGCCTTCTGCTCATGAGGAATTGGAAAAGCAAGGATAGGGTTATCTATTGCCTTAGCACCCTTACAATCAGAAAGAGATATATCTGACTTTGGGTCCTTGATAAACAGAAAAGAATTAGAGTCAAGAACCTGGCTCTTGATGACTTTTTCAACATCCTGCATGCCTTGCGGGGCATTGTTCTGCCTTTTTTCAGTTTTATTGAATGCTATTGAGCAGTCTGCCAGCCGGAATTCTGTATAAAAGAAGTCACAACTACGCTGAAGGACCTGGTCGACGTTCATTGCAGAGTTAAGCAAGTCCAAAAACTTCAGCAATATCTCTTCATAAGCCATAAAAAAACGGTAATAAAACTATTTTAAATAGTTTTATGTGATGCAAACAATATGATCAGCGCATAGCTGTCTTGCAGCAGTGCCAGCCAGGGTATGCTGCTTTTCTGCATTCTTGGCCTGCTTTTATCTTAGCTTCTAAAACCGGTGAATCTGATGCCTGACTAGTGTGGCCATAAGGACACATCTGTACAGAGGAATATACTGCCTTGCCAGTGCCTTGTGATTTCATGGTCATTACTAAGCCAACTATAGCAACTATCACTAAGATGCCCAGCATCATAACAACAATTGTCTTTGATGACATTGTCTTACATTTTGCCATTTCTATTTCACCTCCTTTTTTTATTTAAAATATTGAATAAGCGTGATTTGAATTTTTTGTAGTGTTTTTTAGGAACTGTAGCTCCTGCAGAGACTGCATGCCCTCCTGCAGATGCTCCTGAAATGCCTTTGCAGGCATCTTCCAATGACTTGTTTATCTTTATCTTGACATCGCCGCGTCTGCCGCTGATGCCGACAGGGTTTCTAGATATGTCTGCAACCAAGACAGACTTGTGAGGATATTTCAATCCGAGAATCGTGCACAATGGTGATTTTGTGTGATACTTTGGCTTAACTTCATAATAGATTATGTCTTTCTCAAAAAGAGCATTTTTCTTTAGCTGTTTCAGATATTTCTGAAGCTCATCATCAATCTTTTTCCTAAAAGTCTTCAGTTTGGATCTTAAAACATCTTTGTATGACTTTGCCTTGTACAAGACATCAAAAGCAAGTTTTACATTTTTAACATCAAATGATTCTGCAGAACTGATGAGAATTGCACACTGCCCAAATTTTGTCTTAAACAAATCCTTCTGTTTCTTGATCTTATACCTCTTAAAAACACGGTTAAGCCAGGAGGCCCAGGGCTTTGTTGCAATATCACCCACAGAACCAACTGCAGCAAGCCAATCAAGATCAGAGACATCTGCAACCAGCCCTCCAAGATCATAGCACATCTTTGCAGTCGCGTATCGTGCAGGGTCAATACTGCAGAAAAGCTGCGGCTTGATAAAAACTGTTTTTTTAGAGGACAGATTATTGTAAATCTTGTGGTGGTCTATCAATAAAACATCTGCAAACTCCTCCATCTTTTTCAGGTATTTTGGGTTTTCGTCTGCACCCAAATCAGTCAGTATAAGCTTATTTATCTTTTTAGATTTCAATAAATTAAAAGTCTTGGGGGTTATGACGTGAACATTTCCTTTTTGATTTAAACGCAAATCAATCTTCTTTCCGCGAACTCTTTCAACAACTTTGGAGATTATAACTCCTGAGCAGACGCCGTCTGGATCTGTGTGATGAATGACTGCTATGCGATCTTTAGGGGTTATAGAATTAACAAATCTTTTGAACCTATTAACCAGGGCCTGGTTTTTGAATATCATCTTTTCTTGATCTGCGTGATCATCATTTCAACAAAGGCAGGCCTGTCAATGAACAATAATGGAGAACTATAAAAAAAAAGGGAGGCGCGCTGAATTGAAGAATTCGTGAGCACGCGCCTTTTAAGTTTCGAGGGGGGTTGAGTGAGTGTCATTTTTGTAAATTTTTGATGGAGCGGCAAGATAGCCAACAACCGCTCCGGTATGAGCTGTGCGTTTTTCGCCTATTTGTGTTTTTCTTTGCCTTAAATAAACAAAGCTCCACTGTTTCTCAATGTTGCCAATGATAATAAAGGATGAATAAAGGATAAAAGGGTAAGCGGACAAGGCATTTAGCGTTTGGTTTTGGCGTTCAGCCTTGGCCTGTGTTCAGATCCTGTGCTTTTACGCCCTGCGTCACAGGTACCTGCCCTCAGGTTTTATTCATCTTAATTACTATAGTGTTGCATGAATTATATATATTTGACGTACTTACTATACTGCATATACGTTTTGTAAGTATATAGCATCAAGAGTGTATTTATGAAGAAATATAGACTTAAGCTGCATCATGCTGATACTGTGCTTCTTTTTCAATCCTGCCAGCAAATTCAGAATTTTGATCCCTAGCTATCTTCTTGGCAGCATCTAATAATCTTGATGCAATAGCTCGTGACTCTTCGCGCGGATGCAATTCTTGGACATCTGCAGCATGATTAGCAATACCATAAGAAATATCAACTGCACCTTCATGGCCTTTAATCGCAACCCTAACAACCCGATCTAAAAATGTCTTTGCGCCTGCCCTGTCTGTAGCAGGAAGCACAAACATAAACATATGATCTTGCCAGCCTCCTTTAGCAAAACAATCAGCAGGCCTGCAACGCATCTCAAAATACTTGTTAATCCTGCCAGTAAGCTCTGTCAATTCACGCAGTGCTGATGTCTTGCTTATATTATCTCTCTTGTGCTGATAATGGTTCATACAGAGATATACTACAGTAACTGCCTCTCTATGGGGATTCACCTGCACACCCTGTGTTTTTGACAATAAAGCATCATATCTTCGTATTCCATCTATTGCAGACACTAATTTATCCATGCCATAATTTGCATTACGAACGTTATATACTGTGCGATCCATCTGTCCAGCTGTAAAATCTGCAGCTGTTTCAGCCTCGCGCAGCATTTCCTGAGATTCTAGCTGCCGAGTTTTACGTTTTAACCGATCCACTTCTCTTTGCAGTGCCTCATTTTCAGCATTAAGAACTATTCTATCCACGCTGCTGCTTGTTCTGTGTTTAGTATCTGTTAATGTCATATTATCACTATAGGGAGCAGCTATGTTTGCCACCCACAAACAGAACTATACAAAAAATTTATATAAGCGTAACGTATTTACAATATCAAATATACGTTTAATACTTACAAAATGAGGTGATTTTAATGCATATCAGAAGACTTGTAAAGGCAGGACCTGCCAGCCACACTGTTTCTTTACCAAAAAAGTGGATTGAAAAGAACAACCTAGAGAAAGGACATAATGTGTATCTTGTTGAGAAATCTGACAGAGAACTAGTGATCATGCCTGAACAGAGCCAGGAGCAAGAGGTGCAGGAACAAAAAGAGATAACAATCAATATAGACAAAAAAGAGCTAGACACAATACAAAGAGAAATCACAGCAGCATATGTAAACAACTATAACACAATCACAATATTCGGCGACAGCCTAGCTGAAAAAGTAAAACAAATCAGAAAAATGCTGCACGACTTTGTGGCACTAGAGATATCTGAGCAGACAGCAAAAAGCATAATCGCAAAAGACCTCCTGAACCTAAAAGAAATATCTGTGGACAAGACAATAAAAAGAATGGACATGATTGTAAGAACAATGCTAAAAGACATTGCAGACGGCGTAGAAGACAAAAAATTCAATTACGAAACAATAGTGTTCAGGGACTATGACGTCAATCGACTATACTTCCTTTTATCAAGACTATTGAAAAGTGCAGTGACAAACACACAATTAGCAGAAGACATAGGAATAGAAAAAACACAGATACTTCCAAGCTGGTACTTATCAATGAACCTGGAAAATCTTGCAGACTGCGTAAAGCACATGTGCACAACTGCAGGAAAAATAGACAAAAAAGAACTTGTAAAAATAAAACCAATACTCGAAGAGTTAGACAAGCAATACACGACAGTCATGAAAGCCCTGCACTCTGACGACAAAGCACTGGCAGATGCAGTAGCAAGAAAAAGAATAGAGCTTGTAAAACAGTGCACGAGCCTAATAACAAAAAACACAGCAGCAGAAACAGTGGAGCTTGTAGAGAACATCAAGACAGGAACAACACTGGTCAGCAACATAGCGAGAATAGTGCTAGACAAAGAATAACTTAAAGTGCGCCTCTAGAAGTCACAGCATCTTCAAAGACAAAAGAATCCCCAAAAGTGTTGCAGACTTCTGTATCATACATTACAACTCTTGCACGCTGAAAGCCGGTCTCATCAGGAGGACACATCCAGTACAGTATATTTCCCTTGCCTGGCTCAGGAGCACCCTGAAACGCAAAGATAGAGCCGGAAGCAAGCATAAACCGCCCATAGCCCAGAAGAGGAGGTGCCTGCACAAATGCCTCAAAACTGCCATCAACTTCTTGATTTGTGCACGGATCAAAAAGAGCAATAGTGTCTCTATAGTATCCTTCTTTACCCTGCGCCTTGAAAATAATATCATTAAACAGGATGTCATGCTCATAAGCATAACCTGCGCAATCCCTCTTAGATATCACACTGCCAGTATTCACAGCATCAAAAAAAAGAGCAAGACTTGCTATTGCAACTACAGAGACCAAAAAAAATGTAAGTGTAGAATGTCGCACCATGGTAATAAGTTAAAAGAAAAAAATAAATTTATTGTCCTTCCCAGTTATATCTGTAATCCGGATATCCTGGCTCTTGATCATAGGATATTGGTGGGATTGGACCCTCTCCAGGCTGGTAATGCGGATCAACTGGAACTCCTGCTGGTGGTGTGCAGCACCAGGTCTGCAAACTGTACTCATCCTGTCCAGGAGCTTTTACACAAGTGTATCCTGCTTCTTGCCACATTGCCAAGAATGCTGGATTAATGCCTGGTTCTGCAAGAACCGGTGTTGCAGGGGAATCACATCCTGCCATAGTAACTATTCCACCAGTTGTACCTGTCCTAGTGAACAACAGAACTAATCCAACAACTGCGATAATCGCAACAACTCCTAGAATCACCAAAGCGATATTCTTAGGTTCAGCCATATAATCACCTCAAGTTTTTTATTATGAACTTCCTACGTATATAAATTTATTTCTCATATATAAATCTTTTGTTGTAATAGTCTATTTTTGAAACTACTTCTTCCTCATCTGCCTAAAAGTCTCTGCAACATCAATGATGTATTTTCCAGAAGCCAGCTTGAAAATCAAAGGATCTCCCTTGAAAAGCTTGACAAGATCCAGCTCAATCTTGCCTGGCTTAAGAACTTTTATAGATTCAAGATCCAGAACGACGGGCCTGTCCTGGTCATCAATACCAGTCATGTCATATATGTCTTTCTCAATCTGCTCTTTCTGTACTGGAGAGAGCGCGATCTTCTCCTCTGCCTTAGCCTGCTCTAACCGCTCCTTCTTGATATAGAAAAATAACTTGCCGCCGCAAGGGCAGCCTTTCAGAATCTCCTGAGCACCGTCGTCATACAGAGAGTCACATCGAACGCATTGATGAGGCATTATTTCTTCCTCTTCTTTTTCTTGCTTTCTTTGGTGAGAAGCTCTATCTTATCAGGATCCTTCTTTATAGACTTGACGACATTTGCAGGGCCGATAATAGTCATACCAGACCTGTCTCCGAGAAGCATTTCAACAAAATCACTCTTTATCTTTTCAAAACCGCCTGTATCCTCCTGCTTTGGATTGATGACAGCCAGCTCGATTCCCTTGAACTCCCTGTTAATCTCCTCCATTGTCGCCTTTATCAGCTCGGTCTCCTCATCTTTCTTAAGCCTTCCCTGCAATAGAACTATCTTGTTCTGCTTTGCAATGTTCAGAAGCTTTCTTATCCTGCCCACTGAACTAAGACTTGCAATCTCTGTGTACGGCATAAATTGCAGTGTTACCATCTTTTTTTCACCTATTTTATCAAATCAAATATACTCTCGTAAAGGTCCTTGACCTTTCTTCCATACTTTGCAGATATTCCCACAATAGGGTACTGCGGAAATGCTGCCTGAACTTTCTTCATGTTTGCCTTCTTCAAGTCAACCTTGTTTGCCACAACCAAGACAGGAATGTCTCTTGCAGCAAGATTTCCAATTATCGTGATATTAACTTGTGAATACGGATCTTTTGTTGCATCAAGAACAACAAGAACAGTATCCATCTCATCAAGCCACTTGATAGCTTCAATAACGCCCTTTGTAGCCTCTTTAGCACGCTTCTTTGCCTTTTTCTCAGTCATGCCTGCCTTAAGGAAATCCTCATAATCTATCCTCGTGGCAATACCTGGTGTATCGACCAGATTAAACAGCAACTCCTTTCTGCCATCCTTTGACTTAAGGGTTATCTGCTCCTTGACATGAATCTCCCTTGTCTCATGAGGCACGTTACTAGTAGAACCCATCTCCTCTCCCAACCAGTCTTTACAAATCCGATTAGCCAAAGTAGTCTTGCCAGAATTAGGCGGGCCGTATAGGCCTAATTTAATATCTTTTTTAGACTTAAACCAGTCAGTAAGGAACAAGTTCAAGACTTTTTTTAGTATGCTAATCACTCAAACCACCTATTTTATTACTATATCTTCTGTTTACTGAATTAGTTTATATACTTTTCTATTACAGGGAATATAAAAAAATCATAAAAAAAAAGAATTAGAAAGAAAAGATTTATTTCTTTTTCTTTTTAGCTTTTTTCTTGGCTTTTTTCTTCTTTACTTTCTTCTTTTTAGCCTTCTTTTTTCTGCCGCCGCGAGCCATTTTTGCTCTTGAGACGTCTCCTTTTCCATCAATAAAGTATAGGTATCCCTTTACTTTCTTTACGCCGACTTTAGCTACTTTCTCAATCTTTTTAGCTCCTTTCTTGCGGCCCCTAGCCATTTTAGCTCTGGATACATCACCATTTTTGTCTACAAAATATAGATATCCAGCAGCTTTCTTTACACCAACTTTAGCTACTTTTTCTGCCATTTTAGTTACCCTCCTCTTTTTATTTTTGAATTCGGAGCATGAAACCCCTGAACCCTTTTCAGACGATAAATCACCTGAATTCTGGTATTAAAAGACTTCTAGTTTATAAACTTTTCGACTATTTCTTCTTCTTTTTCGTCTGTTTCCTGGTCTTTTTCACTGCTTTCTTCTTAGCAGGCTTTGTTATTTTTCCAGCAGACTTTCTCTTGTGCACGTCCTTAACAAACCACTCCGGCTTAAGCAGCCTCTTCAGTTTTTCAGAAAGAGAAACAGCCTCTTTTTGGACACCCACTTCCTCTTTAGGAGTCAGGATGCGCTCTTTCTCAAGCTCTTTTGCTTTCTTAAGAGCCTCTTTGACTTCTTTTTTCTCAGTATATTTTCCCATGACCGTATTTTTACTTGACAGATATATAAACTTTTTTGTTTACTCTACTTTTGTGTTGTGTATAAAAATTAGACAAAAGCCTCGTAACATAAGCTTTTGCACAATAAATTCAAATAAAAAATACAAAAGCTTATTGTTTAAACTGGATTACATAAATATTTATAAAATCCTGAACAATCCCCTGCTTAATGACTAAGGGTCTGGTTATTTCGGGAGAGTTTGGAAGCATTATTGTCAGAGAGAAGGCAGGCAAGAAGCTTGAACTAGGGGAACTGCTGATTGCAGAATCAGGAAACCAAAAAATACTTTTTCAGGTATTTGATCTTGTTTATGGATCACAGCTAAGCCAGCAAAACCTTGAGCTGGTCTCTGGCCTAAGATTAGAGGAAGACTCTGACATGGAGATAATGGATGCGAACCTAAGGAATTACACACTCGCAAAAATCAAGAGCCTGGTAACGATACAGGACAACAAGGCAATCGCCCCAAAAACCCTCCCAAGCTTTTTTTCATCTGTAAGAGAAGTCAATGCTGATGATTTTACTTTTCTTTTGACAAAAACAAACAGCCAATTCTTTATAGGAAACCTCAGGAGCGGAACAAAAACACTGGCGCTGCCCATATACCTGGACGGAAATAAAGTATTGAGCCACCACATATTGATCTCCGGAACAACAGGGAGAGGAAAAAGCGTCTTGATGAGCAATTTACTGTGGCACACAATTGACCAGGAGTACTGCAGTTTTTTAGTGCTGGACCCGCACGACGAATACTACGGAAGAAACAAATTAGGACTGAAGGATCATCCGCAAGCAAAAGAGAAACTGGTTTATTACACGCCGCGCAGCCCGCCTGCAGGATGCAAGACACTAAAAATAAACTTAAGGACACTAAAGCCAAATCATTTCAACGGCGTAGCATACTGGAGCGATGCACAGAAGCAGGCAATGTCTGCATATTACCGGAAATACGGGGCGGAGTGGATATCTGCAATAGTCCTGGAGAAACCACTAGAGGTAAAATTCATAGAGGCAACAACAGACGTCGTACGCAGAAGACTGCTTCAGATACTGCACCTGAATGTAGAGAATGAAGAGATCGCCTGCAAAGGAATATTTGACACAGATGCAGGACAGGCAACAATCACAGACATAATCACAGAGCTAGAGGAAAGAAAGACTGTTGTAATCGACACGTCAGAATTTTCCGGCGCAGTAGAGATACTGATCGGAAGCGTGATTGCAACAAATGCACTTGACAAGCACAAAAATTCCAAATCAGACGAGCTCAAACAAAAACCAGTGATATCCATAGTATTGGAGGAGGCTCCGCGGGTGCTTGGGAAAGAGGCGCTGGAGAGAGGAGCAAATGTATTCTCAACAATAGCAAGAGAGGGAAGAAAGTTCAAGATAGGGCTGACAGCAATAACGCAGCTGCCAAGCCTCATACCCAGAGAGATACTGGCAAACATGAACACAAAAATAATACTAGGCATAGAGCTAAAGCCAGAGAGGCAGGCAATAATAGAGAGTGCTGCACAAGACCTAAGCTCTGACGAAAGAAACATAGCTTCCCTGGATATCGGAGAGGCCATAGTGAGCTCTAACTTTGCAAAATTCGCAATACCTGTCACAATACCTTTTTTCGATGACATTGTAAAGAAAAAACAAGAGGTAAAACAGGAGTTCTCAGGAGTTAAACTGCATTGATTATTTTGCAGGCAATAAAAATTTAAAAAGCTCCAAGACATTTCATACTGCATGAAGTTTGCACATATAGCAGACTGTCATGTAGGCGGGTGGCGTGAACCAAAACTAAGGGCAGTCAATACTAAATCATTTGTTTCTGTAGTAGACTACTGCCTAAAGGCAGGAGTAGATTTTGTATTATTATCCGGAGACTTGTTCAACACAGCAATGCCCCCTATAGACTGCCTAAGGACAGTTGTAGAGAAACTGAAACAGCTTGCTGATAAAAACATCCCAGTATATTCTATTCCTGGAAGTCATGACTTCAGTTCTTCTGGCAAAACAATATTAGAGGTGCTTGAGAGTGCAGGGCTTATGAAAAACGTTTGCACGGGACAAGAGGTGGATGGAAAATTAAAACTAGATTTTGTGGTAGACCCCAAGACAAAAATAAAGATAACGGGCCTGCTCGGGAAAAAGGGAGGACTAGAAAAAAATTACTTCTACCATCTGGAAAGAAAACACCTTGAAGAAAAAGAGACAAGATACAAGATATTCTTGTTCCACTCTGCACTCTCAGAGCTTAAACCAAAAGAACTAGAGAAGATGGATGCAATGCCAGTATCATTGCTGCCAAAGAACTTTAATTATTATGCAGGCGGGCACGTCCACATAATAGACAAAGTGAACATAGCAGGATATGAAAACATAGTCTATCCTGGCCCGATATACCCCAACTCCTTCTCAGAGCTGGAGAAACTCAAGAAAGGAAGCTTTGTAATTGTAGACAACGGCCATGTACAGCACCTGAAGATAGAGCCGCACAGAGTCATCAGTCATGAACTGAATGCAGAGAACAAAACACCTGAAGAGGCAAATGACGAGTTAATGAGCCTGCTAACAGGAGAAGTAAAAGATGCAATAATCACATTAAGGATTGCAGGATGCTTGAGAACAGGAAAACCAAGCGACATAAAGTTTAAAGAGTTTTTTAACAAAGCATATTCCTCCGGAGCATACTTTGTGATGAAGAACACCAATAAGTTAGTATCAAAAGAATTTGAGGAGATAAAGACAAGCAAGAGCTCTGTAGATGAGATAGAGGAAGCTGCAATAAATGAACACTCTGGACAATTAGGGGTGTTTGAGACTGAAAAAGAGAAAGAACTAACAGCAGAACTGATAAGATTATTATCTGTAGAGAAAGAGGAAGGAGAGAAGACTGCAGACTTTGAACAAAGAGTTAAAACAGATGTGGACATACTATTAGAGATTTAGGTGATCTATTATTTTCTTAAGCTCTTCTGCATTCTGCGCAACATAATCTGCCTTGTGAACTGCTTCTTTATCATACTTGCCCCAGGTAACAAGGATAGACTTAATCTTCAGTTTTTTACACGCCGCGATGTCTTCTATGGTGTTGCCGATGTATACTGCGGGCTTTTTGTATTTTTTAGAGAATCGCTTCAAAGCAATTAGTTTAGAGGGTCTTTCATTAATCGCAGTTGTGTGAACAATATCAAACTTATCAAAATCAATTAATTTAAGCATAGGCAGGACAACATCACCAGGAACAGTTGTGATCAATGCAACACAGTATTTCTTTTTTAATTGAAGTATTACTTTAGCAACATCCTTGAACAGCAGCTTCTTTTTGTGCTTGTTAGCAGGACCAAGCATAGCAAGCTGGTATAAATTTCTTGCAAGCCGTGTGCTGACCTCTTTCTCAAAAGCATTTTTAATGCTTAATCCAGTATACTTTTGCATTAATCTATAGACATCTGGAAAATAATCTTTCTTGCCTGCAAGTTTCTTAACTTTAGGATCTTTCAATAGAACACTCATAACCTTAAACCACTCATAATGAGCCTCATCACTAGCAATAGAACGAATGACAGAACCATCAAAATCAAAACCAATAATCTTCTTTATTCCCATTTCTCAACCTTATGCCTGCGCTTTCTTGCAAAAGTCTTGACAAAGCGCTGATAAGCCCTGAGAGAGAACCACGGCTTTAACTTTATAAATCTTTTCACAGAACCCCGCCTAACATCACTTATCATGCAGCTCACTTTGCCGTCACAAGTACGGATCTTAGCAAGAAGCTGCCGTGCAGAGGAATCAGGATTTCCCAAAGTGACCACCTGGTAAGGCTCTTCCCCTTTCTTGAGCCAAGCATCATAAAAATTACTCTCACGAATCTTTGTCCGGATATACCTCCTGTACAAACAAACAAAAATCGCAGCAGTGAGCAGCAAAAGCAGGACAGAGACAAGAATAATTATGTTAAGTTCTTGTGTAAAATTGATAAGCTGGTCCATGCTCATGCCAATAAAATAGCCAAGGCCCATGCCAAGAGGAACAACAATAACTGCACCAAGGGTATTGTAAAAAAAGAATTTACTGTACTTCATTCTTGAGGCGCCTGCAATAATCGGGACAAGCCACCTGACACCAATAATAAACCGTGAAATAAACACCGCTTTTGCACCGTACTTGTCCACAA
This sequence comes from Candidatus Woesearchaeota archaeon, assembly GCA_019323555.1. Lineage (GTDB taxonomy): Archaea > Nanobdellota > Nanobdellia > Woesearchaeales > ARS49 > WJJT01. Next base: position 12,962 of record JAHWHC010000014.1, on the reverse strand, counting down.
ATTTCCTTGCCTTTCTGAGCCTTCTCTCAGGAACAACGTAATCAAAAAGCTTGCCGCCCTGCCAGCCAATAAAGTACGCAGCATTATCGCCTGCAACAACCCCGATGAACACCAGCAAGATACCAAGATCCCAGCGTATGAAACCAGTAGAAGCAAGATAACCTGCGCCTAAAAGAACCAGTTCTTCTGAAAACGGGAAACCAAGGCTTGAGATGACTGGAATAAAAACTAGAGCAAAATAAGATAAGTGTATCAAGTAGACTGCAACAAGTTCTTCTATCATTGTACCTACAATTAAGGACTTTTTCTCAGCATAGTCCTAGGAAAGGGAATTGCATCTTTTATGTTCTCTAATCCACATATCCATGCAACGACCCTTTCAACTCCCACCCCATAGCCTGAATGAGGAACTGAACCAAATTTACGTAAATCAAAATACCAGGAATAATTCTTGGGATCTTCACCCATTGCTTTCAAACGCTTAGTCATATCCTTGACGTCAAGACTTCTCTCAGAACCGCCCACAATCTCCACATAGCCCTCTGGCGCAAGCATGTCAAAACACCTTGCGGTCTTGGGATTATCTTTCTCTGGCGGCTTGTAGAAAGCCATTGTCTCAGTAGGGTAATGCGTTACCACGACAGGCACGCCATAATGCTTTGTGATCTTGTCTTCTTCTAAAGTCCTCAAATCCTTGCCCCAAGGGATCTTCATCTTGTATTTTTCTTTTAGAATTTTCAGGGCTTCATCGTATGTTATTGTAGGATACTTTGCCTTGGCATAATGCTCAAGAAGCTTTGTATCCCGCTCTAGTAATTTTAATTCTTCCGTATTATTTTTTAGAACTTCCTTGATTATGAAACGAATCTCTTCTTTAGCAACCTCTGTGACTTCCTCTAACTTCATCCAGGCAGCCTCCATCTCAGCCATCCAGAATTCAGTTAAATGCCTTGAGGTCTTTGATTTTTCTGCACGAAAAGTAGGAGAGACATCATATATCTTCCCTAAAGCAAAAACAGCAGCTTCTGCATATAACTGCCAGGTCTGTGAAAGGTAAGTTGTTTCCTTGAAGTACTTTACCTCAAACAAAGTTGAGCCGCCCTCTGATTGAGTGGGCTGAAAGATTGGCGGAGTGAACTCTATGTAACCCTGGTCCCTGAAAAACTTATGAATCGCGCCTGTGACAGTGGAACGAATCTTCATTATTGCAACCATCTTCCTGGACCTAATCCAGAGATGCCTGTTATCTAACAAAAATTCAGGGCTTTGGTCCTTCACAATAGGAAATCTCTCTGCAAACTGCACGACATTTAGCTTATCAACATGAACCTCATAACCAGTAGGCGCCCTCTTGTCTTCCTTAATTGTGCCTTCTAGCTCTATGCTGGACTCAATTGCAAGTTTTTCAGTATCTTCCCAGATATTTTTACTAACCTTGTCTTTCTCAATAACACACTGAATAACGTCAGTGTGATCCCTAAGAACAATAAAAGCATAAGCATTGGATTTTCTTTCTCTCCAGACCCAGCCTCTCAGAGCTACCTTGCCCTTGCCTTTTTCCATAGCTTCCTTGACTGTAAGGAAATTAGTCATACCCTCTAAAAAATGTCTTGCCTTTATATATGTTACGTTACCTTTTTAAGGAAATATGCCTTCTTTAATTCTATGTTTGAGATAATTGCAGAACAGGGAAATGCAAGAGCAGGAAAACTAAAAATAGATGGCAAAGAGGTAGAGACACCTTTCTTCATGCCTGTGGTCACAAAAGGGGCTGCAAAATTCATCAACAACAAAGAGCTAGAGCAGATTGGCTCAGACGCGATAATATGCAATGGGTTCATCCTCTCTGTGAAACCAGGACTAACTGTTCTAAGAAAGATGGGAGGAATACACAAGTTCATCAATTACAACGGCGTTATTTTTACTGATTCTGGAGGATTCCAGATGTACTCTGACAAATTACTGGAAAAGACAACAGAGGAAGGCATACACTTCAAAGAGCCTTTTCATGGCAGCAAATTATTGATAACACCTGAAAAAGACATGGACATGCAGAATACAATTGGAAGCGATGTTGCAATGTGCCTTGACGACATGCCAGTTTACGGCTCTGACAAAGAAAGAATACAAGAATCTGTACTGAAAACAATAAAATGGGCAAAGAGATGCAAAGAACATCACGACAAAATAAAAGACAAACAACTGTTATTTGGGATAATACAGGGAGGAACATACCCAGATCTTCGGGAGTTCTGTGCACGAGCAATAGTTGCACTAGACTTTGACGGCTATGCATTCGGGGGGCTGGCAATAGGAGAACCGCCTGAAGAGACATTTGCTGCTGTTGAAGCTGCAATCAAATTCGTGCCTAAAGAAAAACCAAGATATCTGATGGGTGTTGGAACACCTGGCTTGATCCTAGAGGCAGTTAGCATGGGTGTTGACTGCTTTGATTCCCGCTACCCTACAATGACTGCGCGCAATGGAACAATGTTCACCTGGAAAGGCCAGATAAACATTGACAAAAAAGAATTTGAACTAGATGAAAAACCAATTGATTCAGAATGTGGATGTTTTACCTGCAAGAATTTTACAAGAGCATATTTGCATCATCTTACTCGATTAAATGAACCAACAGGACATACATTGAAGACTATCCATAATGTCTCTTGGATGCAGGAGTTCATGCGAAGAATAAGAGCAAGTATTAAAGAAGGGAAGTTTGAGGAGTTTAAGAAATCACTTTCCAATCTTTAGATTTAATTCTTTCAATTGATCATTAGAAACTTCAGAAGGGCTCTCTTCCATCAAAGACTCTGCAGTCTTTGTCTTGGGGAAAGCAATGACTTCTCTAATAGACTCATTTTTTGTAATTATTGCAGCCAACCTGTCAAGACCAAAAGCAATTCCTCCGTGAGGAGGCGCACCATACTTGAAAGCATTCAACAAATGACCGAACTTTTCATTAAATTCTTTCTCAGGCATATTCAAGGCCTTGAAAACCTTCTGCTGCCAATCAGCCCTGTGCATCCTGATAGAACCTCCTGCAATCTCAGTTCCATTCAAGACAAGGTCATACGCATGAGCACGAACCTTATCAGGGCTTTTCTCAAGCAAACCAATATCTTCTGCCATAGGACTTGTGAAAGGATGGTGCACTGCGTAATACCTCTTATCTTCTTCATTGTATTCAAGCAAAGGCATGTCAGTAACCCAAACAAAAGCATGTTCGTCTGAATCTTGTTTCTTTCTCAAATCAGGAGCGTCTGTCTTGTATTTTTTCATAGCCTCTGCATAAGACATCCTTGGAAAAGGAGTCTTAAGGCTCTTGCCAAGAATCGCTTTCCAGATGTATTTAACTAAGTTTTCAATCAAAGGATAAACATCTTTTTCTTCAATAAAACTCATCTCCATATCAAGCTGAGTAAACTCTGGCTGCCTATCTGCCCTTAGATCCTCGTCTCTGAAACATCTAGCTATCTGAAAATACTTATCAAAACCAGAAACCATCAACAACTGCTTGTACTGCTGCGGGGACTGCGGAAGCGCGTAAAACTTTCCTTGGTGAACCCTGCTAGGAACAAGATAATCACGAGCACCTTCTGGAGTTGATTTAGACAAAACAGGAGTTTCAATCTCAACAAAACCTTCTTTATCTAGAAAATCACGCATTGCCTTGATCAATTTGTATCTTACTATCAGATTATTCTGCATCTCAGGCCTTCGCAAGTCAAGATACCTATACTTTAATCTTGTCTCCTCAGTAGTCTCTTCAACATCTAAAGGAAGAGGCTCTGCTTCATTAAGAACAAGGATTTCCTGCGCTTCTACCTCAACCTCGCCGGTAGGCATATCTGTCTTTACCTGATTTTCTGGCCGAGCATTAACTTTGCCTTTAACTTGAATAACAGACTCTTTTTTCAAGTGCCCGAATTCTTTAGCTAATTTAGGATTAAGAAAAAACTGCGTGACACCATACCTGTCTCTTAATAATAAAAAACCAATCTTGCCCTGAATCCTGAGAGAATCTATCCAGCCAGCAAGAGTTACCTCTTTACCAACAAATTTCTTGTTCAATTCTCCGCAGGTATTTGTCCTATACATAACCGAGAAAAAACAGGCAGAAGTATTTAAGTCTTTTCCTCTTTAAAAATAAAAATTAAGACAATTTGGCAAGAATAGCCTCGCCAAACTTCTTAGCAGCCTTAGGGCCGTTAGCAGTTATCAGATTGCCGTCAACAACAACATCTTCTGCAACATACGCAGCACCTGCATCTTCCAGCATCTTTGCCTGCGTCTTTTGGCCATCATCCCAGACAGTTGCTTTCTTGCCCTCAAGAACACCTGCTTTTGCAAGAGTAATCGGAGCAATACAGATGGCTGCAAGAATATTCTTTGCACTCTGCGCAATCTTATGAGCTGTCGGATTCTCAAAATAAACATTAGCACCAGGACCGCCAACAAACACAACTGCATCAAACTCATCAATCCTATTCAAGGCTTCATCAATAGTTATATCAGGAGTTATTGTGCCTCCTAAAGAACCAGTTGCAGGACTCGTGTCTGTACTGGCAATAATCACTTCATGATCTTTCAGAACCTCTTTTGGCTCAAAACATTCTTCATCACGAAAACCTTCGTGAGCAATAACAAACAAGACTTTAGACATATCATTCACCTCAGCATTAGCAGATATTGTAGGGGTTTTTGCTGCACAACCAACTAAAAAAATCAGCAGAAGAAAAACAAATTTCCTCATAAAACCACCTCAAAAAGACATAATAAAAACTATATTAAAAACTTTCCGTTTTTCATTATGCATTTCTTGTCAAAGAAAATAGTTGGCTTCTTAATAACGCCATCAAGATGGCATTTTGCATATATTTTTCCACCCAGGCCCTTGCTATTTCCAAGAGCAACGTGACAAGTGCTTATAACCTTCTCATCCTCAAGAACATTGCCAGTGATCTTGGCCTTAGGATTTGTACCAATACCCAACTCTGCAATATTAAAAGCAGCTTTGCCAAGCGGCTTGATTGTCTTCAAGAGAGTCTTTGCCTCTTTACCTCCTGTAATCTCATAAGCATAACCATTCTTTACTTTGATAGTTATTGGCTTCTTTACAAGGAAATCCAGAATAGAGGCATCAACAACAAAAACACCCTGGGACTTTGCCTCAAGCGGAGCAAAAGCAATCTCACCAGCAGGAAGATTTCCCAAAGAACCTTTCTTAGTCAAAATACCGCTGTCATCAAACAACCTCCTGCCTTTAGCAACAACACTAAAATCCGTGCCTTTTGCTGTAGTGATACGCACGGTATGCGTCTTCTTAAGTATTTTAAGCAGTTTCTTATTAAGAGAAACCATCTTCTTGTAATCAACAGGCAGGCAGCGCTTAGCCATACCAACAGTAATATCTGGCATAGAGGCAATCCTTGCACCTTTTTTCCTGGCAGCAGAGGTGGCATTAGTGTGAGAGAGAGACTTTGTGGTTATCAAACAAAGAACATCATATTTCTTCATCACTTCTCCTACTAATTTAGGAGGTTCTTCGCCATCGATCTTTCCAACAGGAATAGTAACTAAAAGAACATGCCTTGCAAGAGGCATTGCTTCATAAAAAAATGCTTCTGCAATCTTTTTCTTAGGCTTATCAGTAACAATCAGAACAGAATCTTTCTTTTTTACACCCAAACACTGAGTCAGGGCAATCCTTGCTGCGTTTTTCATTTTATCTTTTTCTTTAACTTAAGTTCAAGAATTAAGTTTTCTAGTTTATCCAATCCATACTTGATAGCATCAAACTTTCTTCGAACAGGACTGTTCCTGAAATCAAACATCATCAACTCTCCGTATACATCTGAGACAAAATCCCTGATCTTTAGAGCTGTCTTGAAATCACCCTTGATGCTGGAATTAATAGCCTTCCTGACTAATTCACCCACTAAATCACACAAGCCCTGAAGATAGACCACAGTGTCCACCCCAAGCTCTTTAGCAGTAGGCAACTTGCTGTTCTTGATGAAACCATAATAGGTCGCTGCCTCAACATATTCTTCCAGTGCCTCTGAATACGCTCCAACAGAGACAAGGGCGGCGTTCTTCTTGATAAAAGAGTTCATCTTCTTGATTATGGTCTTGGCTTTTGTCAGCTGCTTGGCAGCCTCTGAAATATCATGCCTGTGAATGTTGTAGATAGTTGCTTTAGAGAGCTTTAACAAATCCCTGGAGGTCTTGATCAGATCTTCCCTTAGAGAATCAAACTGCTCAATTTCCTTGCGCATTGCTGTAAAAGATTTTTTATTTATCATAGGGGCATTTATAAAGCCAGACAATATAAACCTTTTGTTTATAACGAAAAGTTTATATATACTAAAGAGAATTTTTTCAGTAAAGAAAAAAAGGGATGAATATGGCATCAATATTAGGTAATGTAATCGGTTTTTTGCAGAAAATAGGAATTTATGATGTTGTTCTGCCGTTCTTATTGACGTTCACAATAGTATTCGCTATACTAGAAAAAACCAAAATCCTCGGCTCAGAAGAGATTGAGGGAAAGAAATACACCAAGAAAAACCTGAATGCAATGGTTGCATTTGTAATAGGCTTCCTGGTGATAGCTTCTGGAAAACTTGTGGAAGCAATAACAATGGTATCTGCAAACATAATCATTTTGCTATTATTATCTGTATTCTTCCTGATGCTTGTAGGAACATTCTTCAAGTCAGATGAAGATGTGGCATTAACAGGGTGGTGGAGATACATATTCATGATAATAATGTTTGTGGGAATTGTATTCATATTCCTATACGCAATAAAAACAGATTCAGGAATAAGCTGGCTTGAGCTGTTCATCAACTGGATAAGGCAGTTCTGGACAAGTACTGCAGTTGCGTCAATAGTCCTGATAGTAGGAATTATTGTATTTGTTTGGATAATGGTATCCCCGCCAGAATTCCTGCGCGGTAAAAAATCAGAACCTGAAAATAAATAATCACAAGAGGTGCAAAAATGTTATTCCAATACGGCGGAGGCATGTTTCAAGACACATTCTATTACTTACAGCAGTGGGGAATACTAGATGTGCTAGTGCCTTTTGTACTAATATTCACTATCCTTTATGCTGTCTTACAGAAAATAAACTTATTTGGAGATGAAGGAAAAAGATTCAATGCATTAATCGCACTCGCGATAACATTGACAGCGATAGTGCCGCACATATTAGGAACATACCCTCCTGGAATGGATGTAATCGCGATAATGAACGCATCACTACCAGAAACAGTACTGCTTATAGTCGCAGTTGTCTTGCTGATGGTCATGATGGGCCTTCTTTATGGGGAATGGCCTGGAGAGACGCCACTGGCAGGAATAGCAGCAATCATCGCAGCATTAATTTTAGTTGGAATCTTCTTATCCAACATCATAGAGATACCCATACTAAGCTACTTATCACCAGAGATACAGACGTTAATCATTGTGCTGGTAGTGTTTGGACTGATATTCCTATACGTGACACACGAACCAAAAGAATCAAAAACAGTAGGACAGCACATAACAAGCTTATTCAAAAAAATACCAAAACAATAAAATGGCAACACCACTAGATATTGGATTACTGCAAAAGTTTGATGTAATTTTTCCTTTCTTACTGATACTAGTATTAGGATATGTAGTCTTGACAAGAATCTCTTGGTTCAAGGAAAACCAGGCAATATGCTTCATAATATCATTTGCACTGGCAGTACTTGCAATGTTCAACCCAGTTGTTGTCAAGACAATAAATATGATGGCGCCATGGTTTGTGCTATTGTTTGTCTTCATGCTGCTAGTATTCATGGCATATGTTGCATTTGGAGTCAAGGAAGATACAATAATTGAGACAATCACAACAGGAAGGTATGCAACAGACTTTGGGTACTGGGTATTAGCACTTGTATTGATAATAGGACTAGGATCCTTATCAACAGTGATATCACAAGAAAAAGGATTCCAGCCATTGACAACAGGAGAAAATGCATCAGTTGTACCATCTGATGCAGGACCTGAAGAAGTAGGATTCTGGGAAACCTTATTCCACCCAAAAGTACTTGGACTTGTATTGATACTGCTGATTGCCTTATTTACAATACAGAAACTCACACAAACAGGAAGCTCTTAGCTTATTCTGATGTTTTCTTCTTTCCTTTAATACCTTTAGTTATCCTGCTCAGCTCAGAAACACTGCCAGTAAGCTCTGGAAGAACCTTTTGAAAAACTTTCTCCATTGCCTTTATCTCTGTGCCAACATCAAGAAGATTCTTATCATATTCCCCAATCTTAGCAACAATTGCCTTGTGGAGATTCTCAACATCGTCTTTCATATCCTGCAATTCCTGCTCAACCTTTGCAACACGAGACTCTGCCTTGTCTTTCCACTCAGTAAACTTGGCAAGCTCTTTTGTGAGCTCGCTCCATTTTTCCTCGACAATAGACTCTGCAATCTCCTCAACATTCTCAGAAGGCATCTCCCTATCAGAAGGCCTTCCCCTGAACCGCTCAGGCTCTGGAGGAGGCAGGCCAGGAATATCAGACATAGGGCCTGCAGGAGGGCCTGCATCTACTTGTGCAATTGCGTTATTAATTGAAACAGGATCATAACCTTGCGCCTGCAAATTATTAATAATCTGATCATCAGACATTCCGCGATCCTTAAGAGCCTGCACCTGATCAATAGGCAATCCATAATCTGAAGAAGCTGCAGGAGCTCCAGGCGGAGTGCTAGGAAAAGGCGGCGGAGAAGGAGGCGCTTTCTTCTTTCCTTTGAACATATCCATAAATGCCATATTATACCTCTTTTTTAAAATTTAATTAGTAATTTATTTTATAAATCTTTTGGTGTTTTTTCTCTTTTAACTGTTCCGCTGTTTCCTTGATCAACAAGTTCTTGAACAATGTTCTCAACCTGCTCTCTTGTGACAAAACGCATAGGATTCCATAATTCAACATATTTCTTCATTACATCAATATCCTCTCTCTTTGCGGTCAGCCTTAATTCCTTTACAATAAGCAATATCCTGTCCTGAATCTCATTAATCTTGGAATTGATGTCTGTTATCTCTGACTGCAGGATCTTAATCTCATTCATTGCTTTCTTGTGGTGAGAAAGCATGTTCTGTTCTATCAACAGCAGCTTTTTTCTTAATTCGCTATACCTTTCTTCAGATATCTTAAGCCTTGCAGCTACCTTAGTCAGGTCATCTTCTGCTCTGCCGCCCAGGGGCTCTGGCATAGGTGATTTGCCCCCAAACATGCCTGCTCTTGGCTCTGCACCTGGCTTTGATGCGGGAATATCTGCCATTTTCATACTGAATCACTACTCAAATAATAAACTTGTGTAACCATACGAGAGTGGTTGACAAAGCTAATAAAGTATCATATAAAATATATTATATATTAAGAAAAAACATAAAATATATAAAATAACATGTTTTTATTAGCCTAAAACAATGAAAAAACCAATATCTGCAACAATAGATGAAGACCTAATCAAGTGGCTTGAAAAAAAGGTTTCTAAGGAGCGAAAAAAATACAGAAACAAGTCTCACTTGATCGAGATTGCGCTTGAAAAACTAAAAGAGGAGGAGAGAGACTAAAATGCCCTGCGGAGATTATGAGATAGTAAGAGAAGGGGAAGAGATAACAATCAGGATAAATTGCGAAGAGTGCACTTTCTTTCCATCAATAGAGGACTCTCCAAAAACAATGGACCTGGTGATTGATATCCTTGCAGAGACAGGCAATGCAACAAGAATAATCATCACGCAGAAAAGAGACTATGAATATGATTACAGCCAAACACAGATGCTACTGGAGATAGCAAGGCTCTACAAAGACATACTAAAACACAAACTCAAGAAAGGATTATTGGCATCACCGCAATGCAGAAGATATGTAGACCCAAGATACGTTGCTATGCAGAACCTAATTTTCCAGCACCTAAAATCAGACCCTGTAGGAACGTATGTACAATTAAAAAGAACACAAAGACACGAGCACAGCCTTGTAGAGAGAAAAATAATACCTAAAGAAGGCGTCTCCTGCTTACAGCAATACTTTACCTTAATGCAGGACATAACATCAAGCCTTGAAAAAACAAAAATAATACAATTAGCAACACCGCACCTGGCTGGATTCAAGATAGGGGACAGAGAGGTTTACAGGCTTCTTTTTGCACCGCTGGTAAAACCAGATTTCATGTACACAAAACTGATGTCATCCTATCCCACTGATGCAGAAGAAGTCGATTCTTATGAAGTAGACGGCACAGAAGTAACAGTGTTCACAATGCCGAACACTGTACAGAACCTGTATCACATAATACCGCCAGAATTCCGCTTGACAGAGGAGAAATACGAGCTGCTTGATGCTGCAAGAAAAATAATGGCAGAGCACAAGCCAAAAAGAAGCGAATTCGTTGATCCAGAAAGAATGCGGGAGGTCTTCAACAATGTGGGTGCAGACCTTCTGGAAGAACTCTCTGGATACAGAAACTACGCACTAAGAAAAAAAGAGAGAGATGAGCTCACAAAAATACTTGTAAGGTACACAGTAGGATTTGGACTGATAGAAGTCCTGTTACAAGACCAAAAAGTGCAGGATATCACAATCAACAGCCCAATGGGCAGAACGCCGATATTCATCAACCACGGAGAGTACGGCGACTGCTACACAAACATAATTCCAACCCCCACAGAAGCAGAGTCCTGGGCGTCTAAGCTCAGAATGATCTCTGGCAGGCCATTGGATGAAGCAAATCCAATACTAGATACAGAACTAGTACTGCCAGGAGCAAGAGCTAGAGTCGCGGCAATCACAGAGCCATTAGATCCCCACGGGATTGCATTTGCTCTGAGAAGACACCGTGATAAGCCCTGGACCCTGCCTTTATTCATCAAGACAGGAATGATAACTGCACAAGCAGCAGGAGTGATGAGCTTCTTGATAGACGGCGCAAGAACAATGCTTGTTGCAGGAACAAGAAGCGCAGGAAAAACAAGCTTCCTAGGATCAGTGATGGTAGAGATAATGAGAAAGGGAAGAATAATCACAATAGAAGACACTTTAGAACTACCTGTCAAAGCATTACGGGATCTGAACTACAACATCCAATCAATGAAAGTAGCAAGTGCAATGACAAGAGGAACAACAGAGGTTAGTGCGGATGAGGGAATAAGAACAACACTGCGTCTAGGGGATTCAAGCTTGATAGTTGGAGAGGTCAGAAGCACAGAAGCAAAAGCACTCTATGAAGCAATGAGAGTGGGTGCTTTAGCAAACGTAGTTGCAGGAACAATCCACGGCGATTCACCATACGGCGTATTTGACAGAGTTGTCAATGACCTGCAAGTACCAAGAACAAGCTTCAAGGCAACAGATGTAATATGCGTTGCAAATCCTGTCAGGAGCCCTGACGGACTGCACAGAATGAGAAGAATAACACAAATCACAGAAGTCAGAAAACAGTGGGAAGAAGACCCTCTAAGAGAGGGAGGATTTGTCGACCTTCTAAAATATGATGCAATGACCGATAAGCTAATAGCAACAAGAGACCTGCTTAACGGAGATTCTGAAGTCATAAAAAACATCGCAGGAAGTGTGCGAGACTGGGCAGGAAACTGGGATGCAGTGTGGGACAACATAGAGCTAAGAGCAAAAATAAAAGAGGCTATAGTCCAGGCAGCAGACAAAACAAAAAATGACAACATACTAGAGGCAGACTTCACAGTCCTGGCAAATGACCAATTCCACAGAATATCCGACGAGGTAAAGCAAGATGTAGGAAGCCTGGACAGCAAGCAGATACTCTTCAGGTGGAATGAATGGATGAAAAGGCACATCAAGAAGATGAAATTCTAATATGGCAAACCAAACAGATGTAAAGGACTTGGTAGCAAGGTACAAACAAAAACTGCAGTCAGAACTAGAGCTAAGAGAGCTGGGCCCATCTGAGAGAACATTCACAAGAGAGTACAAGCAGTTCAAGATAGAGGCAATGCCAAAGCACATGACACTCTATGAAAAAGCATGCAATTTCTGCGAAAAGATACTAAAAATAAAAGTAAAACCAGAAAAAGCAGAGGCACTTCAGGAATCAATCAATATCTGCCATTTGAACATAACCCCCACAGGAGTGCAGGCACTGGCATACTTACTGCCTGTCGCAATAATGCTGCTGGGAGCAGCATTCAGCCTATTAATAGGATCATTATTCTTTGTGATGATATTTATGCTGTTCGGAATTGCACTGATAGTGGTGCTGAACAGAATGCCTGATTTCTTGGCAAACAACTGGCGAATGAAGGCAAGCAACCAAATGGTCTTATGCATCTTTTATGTCGTTACATTCATGAGACACACATCCAACCTAGAGAACGCAATAGAGTTTGCCTCTGACCATCTTAGCCCCCCATTGTCTCTTGACTTAAAGAAAATAATATGGGATGTGGAGGCAGGAAAATATGAATCTGTAAAAGCAGCACTAGATATATACCTAGAGACCTGGAAAAAATGGAACAATGAATTTGTAGAAGCATTTCATTTAGTTGAGAGCTCGCTTTATGAAACATCAGAAGAGAGAAGGCTTGCAATGCTTGACAAATCACTGGACGTGATATTATCAGAGACCTATGAAAAGATGCTTCACTATGCACAAAACCTGAAATCACCAATCACAATGCTGCACATGATGGGCGTTATCCTGCCAATATTAGGCCTGGTCATACTGCCGCTTGTTGTAAGCTTCATGGAAAATGTAAAATGGTGGCATATTGCAACACTGTATAACGTGATACTTCCTGTTGTTGTTTATTACCTAGGCAAAAGCATACTGTCTAAGAGACCAACAGGGTATGGAGATACAGACATTTCTGAAATTAATCCAGAATTAAAGAAATACAAAAATATTATTGTGAATCTTGGCG
>JAHWHC010000013.1 GCA_019323555.1 Candidatus Woesearchaeota archaeon | reverse complement strand
TTGCTTGGCTTGCCCCTGAATTGTATTGCATGCCTGATTCTCTCGATCTTGAAGTTATCCAGGCCTAAATCAAGCAATTCCTGCTCAAATTCAGTGTCTGTCAGCTTCTTTTGCTTGTCAATAACTCTTGTGACTGCCTCTAATTGCTCTTTCTTGATTGCAGTCAGTAATATTCCTTCCAGTAATTTCCTGTTGTTTATCTTGATAAAAAAGTCTTTTTCAGTTAATCCCAGCCCTTTCATTATGTCGATGATCATATTCAGTAACTCTGCATCTGCCTCTGGCTTGTCAGAGCCGAACATCTCAACACTTAACTGGTAGAATTCCCTTAATCTTCCTTTTTGCGGAGCTTCATATCTCCACATTTTTCCTATTGAGAACCATTTTACTGGTTTTGTTAATTCTCTTTGTTTTGTGACAAATAAGCGTGTGATAGGGACTGTCAAGTCAAATCTCAGGCCTAAGTCTTCTGAGCCTCTTTTCTCTATCATGAATATCTGTTGTTTTATCTCCTCTCCAGATTTAGCAGAAAGCAGCTTGAAAGACTCCATTGCAGGGGTGCTGACCTCTTTAAAACCATATCTCACAGCCACATCTCTAAATACTTGAAAGATCTTGTTTTTTACAGCCTCTTTTTCAGGGTAATAGTCTTCCATACCCTTTGGTGCTTGATATTTCATTGTATTATTACCTCGTTCTTTTCTTGTTTATAAATGTTTTCTTGTATTGGTAGGGCGGTAACCGGGAATCGAACCCGGGCCTCAAGATCCACAGTCTTGAACGCTACCATTACGCCATTACCGCCATAAAAAAGTCTAGAAGTATAACTATTAACAGTGAATACAATCACTTCGCATCATAGAGTTGGAGCTAATCAAATAAGAATTCAGTTTATCCACAATGAATACAATCAACTCGTTTCATGGTAAGGGGTAGTAATGGAGCATCATTTATAAAGTTTTTGTAGCAATCTGTACAACACTTTTTCTTATACTCTCAAGACATACATATTGTCATGAGCGTTAAAAAATACATAATCGGGTTAGCGGCTACATTTGCCGTAGGAATGGGCGCTGGAACATATTTTGGCTGCAAATACAGTGAAAATATCCGGTATGGTCTTGCAAAGGCTGAAAGAGTCATGGCTGCAGGAGAGAGGGAGTATAGAAAGACTGCTCCTGAATCTTTACAGAAAGTCACTAGCACTATGGAGATTATCCGGTCTGGCGGCAAGACAAAGGAAGAAGTTGAAGCAGCAAAAGAAGAGCGCATAAGCCAATTAGACAAGGTAATTGAAGAGCACGAGTCAAAAGAATAGTTTTGAGCTGAAAATGAGTATCAAGAACTATGTAATAGGCTGTGCAGCAGCTTTAGCTGTCAGTTTTGGTGCTGGCGTCTATGTAGGCTATAAGCACAGCAAGGATATGGAATATGCTGCAGGCAAGGTTGTAAAAGAATCTGCGCAAATTGACAGGAATCTTAAGACCTGGACCCCCATTATTGTTGAGAGGCTTGTAGATGCCACTGATGATATAAAGCGGGAAATTATCCTGGATATGCGCGAGCAGGAAGCTGAAAAAAAGCAAAAAGAATTTCTTGATAAGCTGGATAAGCTCATAGAAGATTACGAATTAAGAAAATAGCACAAATTCTTATTAGAACCACCAACCAGTAACAATAAACCCCAAGCTTTATAAAGTATCATCTTCTATATCCTCTATAATTACACTTACGGGGGAAATGACAAAATGAAGCGAAAACAAGGATTTATTCGAAAAACAGCAATTAAAGCAGGATTAGGACTGGCAGGATTGGCAACATTGTTATTTGGTGGATGCTCTGATAATAAAGATAGCCCGCAATTGATTCAAGATGATCAGGGAAATTATGTTTCTACCTCAACAAGACAGGAATTGACTGAGTCTTTGTTTGAGCATTATGGAACTTTGACAAAAGAAGACAAGGCACAGCTTTTGCAGGATTCTACATTGCTAGAGACAGGAAGCAATGCAGTAACTGTTGCACAGACACTTGATTTTGGAACACTTACCCCTATGTTTGCAAAAGATAATTTGGGAAACTTGGGTGTTTTCTTGTATGCAGGACATGATGATGTTCTTTACACAATGAATTGGGCTTTCCAGGATGGTTTTACATCCAGCATTGATTCTAATGGAAACATGGTTGAGCTATTGCAGCAAAACCTTAACATCGGTGGAAAACACTACAGAGTCACAAAGGCAAGAACACAAGCTGACGAAGTTCAGCTGGAATTGATGACAGGAAAGGTTACAGCAACCTTGAATGTTGGTGATTCAATGACAATGGGTGTTGATGGTGTTGATTATGATATAACTCTTATAGGTACAACTGACAATGGAAACGGAACCTACCGCGCCAAATGGCAGGTCAATGGAGAGATTACACAGGATCTTAGAATAGGAGACCTGGATATTCTTGTTAATGGCCAGTTTATCGGCACTGCAGATGCAGGCAATGGTAATGCAACCTTTAGCATAGGCGCGCATAAAATAAGTATCACAGATGAAAGTGTTTCTGATGATGCATTCTCAGGCTCTGTTAAAGGAAATGGTGTTCTTGGAGAATTTTGGCAAGATTCAGATGCAAGAGCAAGGATAAAAGCAACAGTTAATGGCTCTGAAATAACAATTAACAGTCTTGCTTATCAATTGCTTGCTAACTCTGTGACAGACACAGACATCTTTGTTCCAGCTACAGAGAGATTGTCAGATCATCTTGATAATCCAGGAGCTAATCTTGTTGAGGTTGGCTTTGACGGCTTGAGAACAAAGAAAGATGACGGCTCTGGAAACCTTGTGAACAGGGTTTATTCATCTATGGATTTTACATACGCGTCTACCGCAACAGACAGTTCCTATACACTGACTTTCACAAACAAGGAAAACATAACATACAATAATGTGAATTTCATAGAGAATGTCGGAACATCTGCTACAGACCGGGTGCTGGAGCAAAAGCTTGTAATGACAGAGGGAACAAGCAGTGATGACAAGACAATAATTGCTGGAACACAGTTTGTTCTGTCAGGAACAAATGACTTCACACACATATTAAGGTATGACAGCATTGACACAGGCAACAGAAGATTGAATTTTACAGACCTTGGAACAGGCACAAGATCTGCAACATATGATGAAAATACAGGAGAGGCAAACCTTATTGTTGGAGGAGTCACATACAAAGCTTTTGTAGATGTTAATACCGGCAATATTGCTGTTGACTTGAATGGTGATGGAACAATTGACGGCTCATCTGTTGCAATTGTTGACAGGTATGGCGCAAAAATCACTGTCCCATCAGCGACTCAGTACGTAGTCACAACACACCTAAGCACTTCTGCTGACAAGATTGACGGCAGTTCTGTTGATGAGGTTGTTGATCTTGAGTTTTGCATGGCGGGTAGTGGAATGGATGTTACACTTCCAATGGTTCCTAGAGTTTTCCAGGATATTGGCGAGTGGAAAGGCCAGTCAAGATATGGCGTAAAGACCACAGTAAAGGACTTCAGAGATGTTTCTCTGAATTATCCAGAGATCCAGGAAGAGCCTGTTGCAACACTTTCAGAGAGATGATTATATCTCTTTGAATGCTTTTTCAATTTGTTGAGAAGTCCAGCCTTGGGATAATAAATCTTCTTTTATTTCTTTTTGAGTTTCTCCATCATCCAGGCAGTGTGCTATGTATTCATGGAGTGTTTTTGTAGGTTCTTTTTGTGCTTTTTTATGGATTATCAGTCCAGTCACAAGAATCAGTAATATTCCATTAAAGCCTAATAATGCAATGATATACGCCCCTAAGTTGCTGTTTTCCTTAACTTCAGGCTGTGCAATTGCTTGTGCATTTTTTATTTCATTTATTGATTGTCTAAGGCCTGTCAATTCGCTGTTTATTTCATTTAGTTGAATTGCATATCCTGTTGCTTTTGTTCCCTGCTGCATTGTTGACTTCATCTGCTCTAAGTCATCAATCTTTTGCTGCATCTCAATCAATTTAGAATCCAGCTCCTCAACCTGCACACCCATTCTTTCAGCAAGGTCTTCTACAAGGAGTATGTGCACATTGTCTCCCATGAAGTTTGTCTGCCTTTCGATTTTCGGAAGGTCTGTCACAGAATCAGTTCTGGGTATTGTATCTTGCGCATAAACAAAACTAGCAAGTAACACTGTCATCAGTATGATTAGCACCCTCTTTTTCATGTTATGACGATTTAACAATAACTTATATTTAAACTTTACTTTGCTTAGACCTTGATATTATACGTTCTTGCGAGCCTGTCTAGTGTTGATTGCGGATATTTGTCTTCAATCGGCACATCAACATGCTTGTATTGATATCGATATGATAGGGCCCCATCTGCTTCGCGTGTGACATACAATCTTTCTGCCTTTACGTCTGGTTCGCCATGCAGTTCAACCCGGGAGCATAGTGCCGTGCTTGCACGAACAACCCTGCGCAAATCATCAATACTCAAATCATCAAATTCAAAATTCGTAGAAATTATTCTTAGTCTTTTTTGGTTTTTTCCGATTTCAGACACAAGAGTTTTTGAAAGTTTTCTTACTGGTTTTTTACATGCAAGCTTTTTTGCCACCCTACCACCTCATTTTAAAGTTTTATACAGTCTAACACTACGCATATATAAACATTATGACGCAAAAATTTATATACTGCACTAGCTATTTTAATTTCATGAAAATAAAATGGTTCGGCCATGCTAGTTTTGAGCTAAAGATAGGAAATAAAATCATCTATATTGATCCTTACAAAGGCGAGCCTACAGAATACAAGGACAAGGCAGATCTTATTCTCGTCTCAAGATGGCATTACAGCAATTGCAGGCTGGAATTGATTGAAAAAGTGAGGCAGGAAAACACAGTGATACTTGCGCCAAGAGAGGTTATCTCACATACTGCAGGAATTACTGCAGAGGCAGGAAAGACCTGGGATATTGGTGAAGACATTAAAGTAACCCCAATTGATTCTTACACAATTGACAGGCCGCAGGCACACCCAAAAGGCACTGGTTTTGGTTACTTGATCGAGGCTGAGAAAAAGACAGTATATTATGCAGGTGATTCAAGCTATATTCCTGAAATGAATAAAGTAAAAGCAGACATTGTTATCTTGCCAGTCGGAGGAACTTTTGTCATGGATGCAAGGGAAGCTGCAAAAGCAGCAGAGATGATTAACCCAAAATTAGCTATTCCTTCTCACTGGGGCTCTTTGTTTGGCTCAATTGATGATGCAAACTGGTTTAAGGAGCTTTTAGAGGCGAAAAATATCAAAGTGCTTATTTTAGAAGTTGGAAAAGAAAAAGAAATTTAATTTTGTGGTTCAAAACCCAGGTCTTCTTCAAAAACTTTCTGGACTTTCTTGCCAAGTTCGCGATCAGATCTGATTCCAAGGCCAAAAAGCTTTGCCTCAAAAACAATAGCTGAACTTACAGCAGCCTCTTCTGTATAGCACTCTGGGCCGTAGATTTTACTTGTTATGCTAATATAACCGGTATCGAATTCATACGCTTGTCCACCATCTTTTCCAGGCGGTACTTCGCCAGGCAAAAACATTTCACTACCTACGACTGGCAGACCGTTCATTATTGTTTTTCTGATTTCTGCCCAGCCATTTCTGTGTGCATCATGTCTCTTTTCGTTTTCTGATTCTATGCTTTTCTGGTATCGTTTCATTTTAAATACCTCTGAAGTAAAATAGTTATTCTTAATTTATAAAGTTGCGGTTTCTAGCCAAACATTTATAAACATCATATTCCAAAGCAGTCTTATGAAACACATCGGCGGCCAGGCAGTGATTGAAGGGGTCATGATGAAGTCAGACTCTAAAGTAGCTGTTTCTGTAAGGAAGAAAGGCAAAATAATAACTAAAAGGATGCGCTACAGAGCAATTTCTCAAAAATATAAGATTCTTACAATTCCTGTTGTCCGTGGCTTTGTCAATCTTATTGAGATGATGGTCTTGGGCATGAAAGCCTTGACTTGGTCTGCTAACCAGCAGGCTGACAAGAAAGAAGAGCAGATCTCTAAAAAAGAGCTGGGCTTGACTTTTTTCATTGCAACTGTTGCAACTGTCTTGATCTTCATTGTCGCTCCGTATTATTTAACAAAGCTTTTCATTAAGCAGACTAATTTTTTATTCAACTTAGTTGACGGCATCTTCAGGATAATCATTTTCTTCTTATATCTCATAATTATTGGCTTTATGGCTGACATGAAAGAGATTTTCAGGTATCATGGTGCAGAGCATAAAGCAGTTAATTGTTATGAAGCAGGTGTTCCATTGACGCCAAAGAACGCAAACAAGTTTCCTAAGGAGCACATTCGCTGTGGAACAAGCTTGTTGGTAATTGTGATTGTTGTAAGCATTTTGTTGTTCTCTTTGATAAAAGATCCTAGATGGTATGTCAACATTCCTTTGAGGATTTTGTTCATTCCTTTGATTGCAGGCATTGGTTATGAAGCTGTAAAGATCGCATATAGGTTTAAGGACAATATCCTCACAAAGATAATCATAACTCCAGGCATCTGGACCCAGAAACTAACCACAAAAAAACCAACATTAAAACAGATAGAGGTTGCAATTAATGCACTGAATACAGTAAAGTGAATTAATGTTCAATCCTGTTTCCATTGGAATCTAATTCTACACTGGCAGTGCCATATACGCCGTCACAAAAAAAATCACTCAGCTGCTTTAACTTTGCAGGGTCTGCAATCTCTGCATACTCTGCGGCCCATAGCCGCTCTTTCTTATACCAATGCATTTCAGATTCCCTTAGCTTGAGGCCGTGCCTGGCAAGCTGCGTCTTTAGTTTAGCAAGCCCTTTCTTGCCAAAACCACCGCATTTAAGAAAATCCTCTTCAGTCATCTGCAAAAGCTCGCCAATTGTATGGAAAAATTTACGTCTTAATGATTGGTTTGTTTTGGCGCCTAAAGAAACAAGGTCATCTAAAGGTGTAGTAAACAGGTTCAATACATCCTGCTCATTTTGACTGCCTGGCTGTAAACTGATCGCCACAATAAGAGGCAGGGCATATTTCTCTGCACCAAGCAAGAGCTTTCGTGCACGCACCTTATAGTCTGGATAGTGTGGGTCATTGACAAAAGCATCAAAGGCAGGCAAATCTTCTAATTCACAAATCAAGGCAGGGTTTCTTCTTGCTAAGTCAATTGTGTCTGTGTTATCAGGAGAATCTTTGCTATCAATATGTTCTATGAAAAACCCGGCATCTTGCATATATCTTGGGAGCGGGATTTCTAGGTGCTCTCTGAGCCCATTCCAGTATATGACAGAAATTTGGTCTCCGTATTTCAGGTCTGGCAAGTCTAGTTTTTGCATTATCCCACCTCAAAAATAAGGATTTCTGCAGGATATTTAAATTTTTCTTTAGAAATTCGCCGCGGCCGGGAGTTTCGCCCGCAGGTGTCGAACCCGGATGCCTTTTCAGGCCAGAGGTCTAAACTCTGCTCCATACCATTAGGAGACCGCGGCATTCTATAAAAATCAAAGATTTTTATGACGCCCAAAAACACAAGGTTTTTGTGCATTGCATAAACTTTAAATACTTGTTGTGCTTTAATCTATTTGAGGTCTAAACTTTGTTCCGGCCATTAGGGGCCGTTTTTATTTTTAACAAGAAGCTTTCTTAAAATCCGTTTCTGGGAAATCACTGCAAATGCTGCGATTAAACTGGAATAAATGCTAGTTTAAGCAGAAAAAGCACAGCAAACTCTCTGATTTCAGCAAATTTTGTAGTTAAGCTGAAAAAATTTATATACTCCTTTAACAAATATAGAAATAATGAACCTCAAATCAACCTCAATAAAGGTTTTGGCAGTAATCTGCGCAGTTGTTCTCATTCTCGGCCTTATTTTTGTTGCAGCTGGCTTCATAACCTGGAAATTGTTCTGGGTTATTGTTATAGGGACTGCAATAATGGCTTATATTGTTATTCCTTGGCTTAGAAAAAAATCATAAGAACTCAAATTCCCCTTCTTTAAAGGTTCTTTCGCAGTATTTGCATTTTATTCTAAGGGGTTTGTCGCTTATTTTAATAAAATTAGTCACTTTGTATGGTTCTTGGTTGGTTATGCATCCTGCATTTGGGCATTTTACAAGGTTTGTTATCTCTTCTGATATTGTTATTGGTATTTTTTCAACTATTTCATAGTTTTTTATCCTCATCACAGTCGCTCCTGGCGCCACCAGTGCTATTTTATTCAATTCTTCATTGCTCACATCCCCATTGACTATCTTGATAAAGTCCTTTCTTCCTATTTTTTGGCTCTGGCAGTTGATTCCTGCATAGAATTCGAATCTGTTGTATAGTTTGAGTATCTGGATTACTTTTGAGCTGGACATCCTTGGAATGTGGTCTATCACTATGCCATTCTCTATTTTTCTCACAATCATCTCTTTGTCTTCTACCATTTTGCACCTAACAGCATGCCCAGTAATGCCATCCTGACAATAACTCCATTTTGTGCCTGCTCAAAATAATGTGAGTGAGGCATGGCATCAACATTTTTTGCAATTTCATTCACTCTTGGAAGTGGATGCAGGACTTTCATGTTTGGCCTGACGTTTTTAAGCATCTCTGCATTGAGCATGTATACGTTCTTTACTTTTTGATATTCGTTTTCATCTGGAAATCTTTCTCTCTGTATTCTGGTCATGTACAGAATGTCTACCTTATCAAGCACATCCTGAATTTTTTCATGTTCTGAATAGTTGTTAAGCCCCTCCACAACATGATCTGGCATTTTTAGTGTCTGCGGAGAGACCAAGAAGATCTTGCAGTTGAACATATTCAGTGCTTGTGCAAGAGAATGTACTGTCCTTCCGTATTTTAAGTCACCAACCAAGGCAACATTAAGGTTGAATAAGCTTCCGTGTATTTTTTTGATGGTATAAAGATCAAGTAAAGTCTGCGTCGGATGCTGGTTCTTGCCGTCTCCTGCGTTTATGACAGGTATTTTTGCAATGCCTGCAGCTAGTTTTGCACTTCCGTCCAGGTTATGCCTCATCACAATCAGGTCTGCATATCCATCATACATTTTTATTGTGTCATGGAGTGATTCTCCTTTCTTGCCTGATGTTGATTCTGCGCTGTCAAATCCTATTGCACTTGCCCCTAGTCTGGCTATTGCTGTCTTGAAGCTGTCTCTTGTTCTTGTGCTTGGTTCATAGAACAGGCAGGCAATAATTTTTCCTTTAAGCAATTCAAGCTGTTTTGTTCTGTCAAGTGCCTCAAGCTCTTTTGTCTTCTGAAGAATCTCAGTTATCTCTTCTGTGGACAGTTCGCTTATAGAAATTATGTCTTGTTTCCCCATCAAAAAGAGGATGTATTCTTTGTTGTTTATATGCATTTATGGTGTTATAACAATATGGCGCAAACTATATTTTCTGGTAAACAAGTATTTTTGAAGAAAAATTTTTATAATATGCCTTCTAAAACACTCTAAAACGGAGGTGAACGTTAATGAACCCAAAGATCGTTGGAGGAGTCCAGTTGATTGGTGGACTTTTAGCAATTTTATTGGGCTTTCTGGATATGACATTTTTTGCAATGTTATTCCTTGGAATTGTCTTGATTATTACAGGAATAGACAAGTTCACAGGCCCAGGAGCTGCAGCACCACCTGCTGCACCGCCAGGATATTAAGATGGAAGTATTAGGTGTACCAGTAGAATATCTTAAATGGCTATTGGCTACACTTATCCTTTTTCTTTTTATAAGGTATTTGATAAAGAAAAAAAAGATTAAATTAACATAGCTGCGCCTTTGCCGATAAAGTATGCTGCAGCTATCACAAATACAGTCAATACAAGGTGTTCACAGATGACTTTGTAAGCTGCAATTTTTGTTTTCTGAGCCAGGTGGTGGCTGTAAACTGTTATTAAGAACAGTCCCCACAAAATACAGATTACAACAGAGCTTGAGAGGCTGAAAAATAAGAATGGGAAAGCAAAAGTTAGTGCAAACACGAATTTAAAGAAAAAAGTGGATATTGTGGCTTCCCAGATCTGTTTTTGTGTTTTCTTGTTAGTTGATTCTTCAGCTATATGAATCCCCATTGCATCTGATAACGCATCTGCAACTGCAATGACTAGTATTCCTGCAATGACTGCCAGTCTTGATCCTGTGCTTGCATCAAGGCCTACTATCAGTCCAAGTGTTGTGATAACTCCTGATGTCAGTCCAAATCCTAATCCTTTTCTTATCTGTGGATTCATCTTAGTAATTCTTCTGCTGGTGAAGCACATATTGCGTTTATGCAATTCTGGATCTTTTGCTCAATCTTATCTCCTGTATCTGGTCCAAATCCAATGAATTTTTCTTCTCCAATAAATACTGCGGGAACACCGCCTGCTTTTGTGCCGTATGCTTCAGAAACTTGCTGAAATAACTCTCTGTTTGACTGGTTAGAGTAGACCTCATACTGAATGACCTTCAGATTAGGGTATTTTGGCTTTATTTCCTCAAACCAGTTATTCAAGTTCTTGCAGTGAGGGCAGCTTGCGCCATAGAATTCATAGACTATGACTTCTGTCTCATCAACTATTTCTGGAACAACTTTCTCATCTGATTTGTTGACTAGGACCACGATCACGATTAAAGCGATAATCACAATCAATGCTGGAAGTATTGTTTTTCTTTTCATAACTGCATTGCGATTATTTCTAGTATTTAAATCTTATCTTAAGAACTTGTAATTGCCGCCCTCTATCTTTAGGGCTTTTCCATTGACAATAGCATCTGCAATCTTTTTTCTTGCAGATGAGACTAATCTATGAAATGTCGGCTGTGAGATGTTCATCTTCTTGGCAGCATCTTCCTGGTCCATGCCCTGAAAATCCTTTAGTCTCACAGCTTCGAATTCATCAACTGTCAGGACAGCTTCCTCTAGCTCGCGCATCCTTACCCCTCTTGGCTTGAAGTAAGTCACGCCTGGCTGGAATCTCACTCTCCTGCAAAGTCTTGGCCTAACCATTTATCTCATCCAGTTTCTCTTTTATTCTCTTGAGCTCAAATTCAAGCTCTTCTTTCTCTGCTTCAAGGACTTTCTTTTGTTCTTCCTGTGTCAAGGCTACTGGTTCTATAAATGGAAATCTGCAAAACCATCCTCTTCCGCCTCTCATTCCTCTTCCAAATCCGCTGCCCCTCTGCATTCCTGCGCCGCAGGGACCCATCCCTCTTCCTGTCATTGGACCTCTTCCCATTGGTCCTGTTCCGTCTTGTGCTGGCATTTTTTTGACCTCCCCCACTATTTGTGGGCTATATTATGAATATATATTCATTATACTATAAAAAGCTTTCGGTTTATTTGTGTAATTTTATAAAGCATCAAGCTTTTTGCTTGCCTATGTTTGATCCAAAAGCATTTTACACAGCAGAACGCCTGCACGATATGCTTGTCAGAAGCTGGCTAAAGGGAGACAGAACTCCTGCTGCTATTCAAAAATTCTTTGATGCGCTAGAGTATGATTTTAAGAAGGCAAGTTTAGTCGAAAAAGGGCGAAAAGTAAAGCTCAGAGATATTACAGCAGTAGTCGTCAGCCGTAAAGCAATATGCATAGAGGCCTCAATCGCCGGATGCTTGATGCTTCCTGAGAAGTATTATCCTATTGTATTAAACATGTCGCGCCCAGACAATCTAGGCCACTCTGTCTGCAGTTATCGAGATCCTGAGACAAGGCTAATAGGGGCGGTAGGATTTTCAAGAGACAAGCATCTCAGAGAAAGAGAACCTAAATACAGAACCAGGTTTGAGCTTGCACAAAGCTATAGGTGCAAAGAGTATGATTTTGAAACCATTAGTTTTCTTAAGCCCAGTGCTGTGCGCGATTCTCCTTAAGCCTGCGCCATGCAGCACGGTATTATACCTTTATGTGTACTGAAAAATAGAAAAAATTATTCAGCAGCTTCAATAACTTCTAATGTGCCGAATCTTCCTGAGGAGACCTGCATCTTGTCCTGATAGTTCTGGGACCATCCTTTTGTTATCTTGATGGTGTCTCCAACATTGACTTTCTCAACATCTGCCTGCCATAAAGTAACAGTAACTTTGCCTGTGTCATCCTCTCCAACACAGTTGCACATCTTGAGTGTTCCGCCCCTGACGTCTTTTGGCTCCTCTTTTTCGACTATTTTTAATGTTATTTCGTCTACCTGTCCTTTGTCTTTCAGTTCGTTTACTTTCATTTTGTATCAACCTCACGAAATGATTATAATACAATTTAAGGTCTTCCTTTAAAACATTTTCCTTTTTTGCTGAAATTAATCAAAAATATTATAAAGGAGCCGGCAAATTTTTCCCAAATAAACTTGGGGAGGTGCTCAAAATGGCAGAAGATGAAGAATTATTAGAAGAAGATGTAGAAGAAACAGAAGATGATTCTGCTGAAGAAGAGACAGAGGATGTAGAAGAGAGCGAAGAAGACTCTGAAGAAGCTGAAGAGGATGACGAAGAAGATTCTGATGATGACGATGAAGAAGATGATGAAGACGACGAGGATGACGAAGAAGATTCTGACGACGAAGAAGAAGATGACGATGAAGAAGATGATGAAGAGGAATAATCTAAATATTAAGGGATGCAGAATCCCTTCCCTTTTTTTCTAAAACGCAAAACATATAAAGCAAACTTGGCTTCTGTGCTTTATGGAAGAAAACAAGCCTGAATTCTCAATGACAACTGAGATTGATTTAGGCGAAGCCTCTTTTGCAGATGATTCTCCTGAAATGCGGATTGCAATAGAAGCAATGAACCGTGGTGCAATGCAGAAAGTGTACGAGCTCCACAAATTAATAGAGTTTCTTAAAAACAGGTCTATGAAAAATGTTGTTGAGATAGGCACTGCTGCTGGCGGAACATTCTATGTATTATGCCAGGTTGCTCCTAATGATGCACAGATCATCAGCATTGACTTGCCAGGAGGCCCTTTTGGGGGCGGTTATGAATTAGATGACTTAAGATTATTCAAGAGATACGGCAAATTAGGCCAGACTTTATTCTTCATGAGGGAAGATTCTCATGATGAGAACACTAAAAAGATGCTGATTAGCCACCTGGATGGAAAAGACATTGATGTCTTGTTCATTGATGGCGACCACACTTATGAAGGTGTCAAGAAAGACTTTGGATTATACGAACCATTGGTTGCAAAAGGGGGGATAATCATATTCCACGACATCTGCAAGCATGCAACTGCTCCTGAATGCCAGGTAGATAAATTCTGGAATGAAATCAAGGATAAATATGAGCATAAAGAAATAATTGATCCAGAAGATGACGAATGGGGCGGTATTGGAATTCTAATAAAGAATTAATCTGTGTCTGATTCTAAGTTTAAAGTGATCACATGATCTCGTCCCACATATGCTCTTAAGCGCTTAAAGTAACGAGGATGTGCCAACAATGGTTTGAGTATTTGGCGCACCATCTCACGGCTTATTCCTTTGCATAGCTCTCCTATCTCCTCATATGTTTTGCCCTCAAAAAAGTATTGTGTCAAGACTTGTCTTGGTCTCGCCGGCAGGTCTTGTATGTCCTGCTGGATTATTGCTTTTAGTTCATTATTCAATACTTCCCGCAAGGGATCTGGAGTAGACTTGTCCTCCATAAAGCTGCTTAAGTTCTCATCACTTCCTTTTGCTATCGGCCGATCGATTAAAGTATATTCAGGGCGTTTCATCTCGCGAATCTTTAGGTATCTTGCACGGCGCAGCTTGCTTTTTACACCCTCAAATAAGTATGTGCGAAAGGATGCCCCTTTTTCTGGATCCCATTTCTCTAGTGCCCCCAAAAGCGCATAGTAAGCATCTGGAAGGTATGTTTCCCAATCACCAAGCAGATGAAGTCTTTTGTAGTGATACTTAACTATTTTGTTGATATCTTCCTCTAGTCTGGCTGTGATCTCTTTTGCTATTATCGGGTTTCCTGTTCTGTGATACTCTTTTGCTAGCTCATTTACATCTGCATCTTTCCCAGACTCTGTTGTGGCCAAGTGAAGGTCTTGCACGTTTATGTACAAGTCACTTCCAGCACCCGCATCTCTTGTGACTACTATCGGCCTGTCAAAGTCTTGCACCATCATCAAGTCGCTTAAATCCATGCCTGTTGCTTCTGCAAAAAGATATGCATGCACATAGGTATCTTCTAATTTTCCATTAAGGATATCCTGCCTGTAAAGAAAATTAAGAACCATCGCTCCAAGAAATCCCCTGCAGCCCTTTGCTTGGCAGGAATCTTCAGACAATTTTGTAATAAGTTTTTTATCCAGCCCCATCTCTTGAAGTGCTTTTTTTGTAAACGTCTCTAGCAGGTTTTCTTCTTCTAATAATGGCTCGAGATTCATTTTAAACAGACTTCCGCATCTTTTGCACTGCAGTTATGAAGTCTGCATAATTAAATTTTACTGTATTTGCTGCTGTTTCCTGTCTTATCTTGATAGAATTCTTTTTTGCATAATCTAATACTCTAGAGATGTACGGCAATTCATCATCCATTGCCTCAGCAAGTTCAGGAAGAGTGCAGAATCTGTCATGAAGTGTTTGCAGGCGATCTTTGGCATTATTTTCAAATGTCTCATCTTTAACTAGTTCTGCAATTTCATCTGCACAGCAGCTCTCAATGAAAATACAGGTGTTTTTCTTTGTTCCCAGGTTTTTTGCAAAAGGTCTTGCAGTATTTCCTGCATTTGCAATTGCATCTGAAACCAGACGCACCTCCACAGTGCTTAGGTTGTCTCCATAGATGTCTTGCATGATAGAATAAAGTGATACCATGCCCTCTACTTTCTTGGCAAAGTCTAGGTAAACCTGGCCCACAATGCTTTCTGAACCTTTCGGCAATACTTTTCTTGCGCGTAAAAAATCCAGTTCATCCTCGCTTCTTCCTGTGTGTCTCGCAATATCTTGCCAGGAATATACAGCTAAAGAGTTTATTCTTTCTTGTATCTCTTCACTCTCTGCGCTGTTTATCTGGCGCCAGATTTTTTCTTTTTCTCTTAAGAATGCATCTAGTGATACTTGCTCCTTTGCTCTCACACGGCGCTCTGCTAGAACATCTACAAATGCGTGCAGCAGTGCTGCTTCATACTGGGCAGTTGTCTGGCCAGGGCGTATGACTAATGCAGGGTGTCTTTCATTGAGCAGGACTGTATTATTTTTTGCGTCATATCTGCCAACTGTGCGTGCAGATAGGTTGTCTGCAAGACTGAAAGCAGTCAGCCTGTCGATCCCTTCAATCTCTGTATCAACACATCTTTTTCTTAGTTTTTGAAGGAATAGAGGAACATTGCTTCTTACTTTTTCCTGGCGGTTTACGACAGAAATATCCCGATAATGCTGGCTAACTTTTAATAAGGCTTGTTTTACCGCATCTTTTAGCTGCCGGTATCCTGGGTGGTCTTCCCTGAATTTGCCTCTGTCAAAAAGGATTGCTTCCTCAAGATCATCTGCATGAAGGATGCCTATTATGCATTTAGCAATTGCTATCTTGTTCAAATACATGAGGCTGTTTGGATCTCCCACTCTTCTGCCATTTACATAAACATGTATTCCTGAGACATTTGTGGCTTTTCCAGTGAGATAGATGCTGCCATGCAAATGCCCCAGATGTTTCCAGGTTTTGTCAATTCTAAACTCTGTGGCATTTTTGATTGCTATTGTCTCTATTGGTTCATCATTCACAGTGACCTTGAAATCCGGGAGTATCGGCAGGTCCCACTGTATCTTTCTTCTCAGCAGGCCTATTGTAAAGCCAGTTTCTTCCCCAAAATTAAGGTCGTGTATTGTTATTTCAGTTCCATGAAGCGCAGGATCTACTTTTTTTGTCTCAAAAGGTATCTCTACATTTGATCTTAATTGTCCCTTGAATGTCTCTTCAACTCTTGTCTCAAGACCGTTTTTTCTTGTTACAAGCGTATAGTTGTTGCCTAGATACTTCAGCAGGATAGTTCCAACACCGAATTTGCCGATGCAGATTCTTCCGCCTGGCGAGATTCGTTCCTCCAGTTTAGGGCTGTCTCCTAATTTGTAAAATGCTATTAAGTCTTCAGGGTTCATCCCTAGTCCATTGTCAACAATGCTCAACACCCCTCCTTCTTCTGATTCAGGGTCATGCTCAACATTGACTCTTGTTGCATCCGCATCATAAGAATTGGCGCCAAGCTCCACAATTGCAGCATATGCACTGGTTATCACCAAGTTAGAAATCATCTCAGGTGCGTTTTTTCCGAATTTACGGCGCAGTCTAACCTTTTTTACTGTTTTATTTGCCAAAAATGTCTCCCCCTAGCACTTTAGGAGGCAGAAATAGTATTTGATATAAATACTTTTATGTTTTTAAAAAGTATGAATTCAGCACCAGTGCCTTCTTCTTTGTTCTTTTGCGCCTAATACTTTCAGGTATGAAACTTCATATCTGTGCATTACAGGCAGCATGTTGAGTGTTTTGTCATTAAACATTTTTGTTCACCTCAAGGATTAGAAAGTAAAACCTTTATAAATACGCTGTGAAGGGTTATTACCGGCTAAAATATCACAAGGTTTAAAAAGGGAAAATCGCGAAAATATCATAAGCTTTATAAAGCAAAATCTTCTTTGTCCTCTATATGGTAACTGAAGTTATGTTCGCACCTGACTGGTTTGCGTCAAAGGATATATTCATTCACGGCTTTACTGTGCTTGTTTTATTGATTATTGCAGCATTTAGCATGAGATTCTATTTTTTGAAGAAGCAGGAGAATAAGAATTACTTGTTTTTCGCGATTTCATTTATCCTTTTGGCGATTTCATTCATCTGGAAGATGATTACAGATATCACAGTCATATATGAGATTATCAAGGTCAAGCAGGTTGGTATTTTGGACATAACTTTCAAGACAATATATACTGAAAAGGTATTGTTTGTTGCAGGGCATTTAGCGCATTATCTGTTCCTGCTTCTAGGATTATACATATTGTACGTGGTATTGAATAGAAAATCCACCATGAATCACTTGTTTATCCTATACTTCATAATCATTACAACTATTTTCAGTAATTTCAGTTATTTCATTTTCCATTTGACTGCTTTTGTGATGCTCTTGGGCATTGCTTACAGGTATTATTTGATATACAAGTCAAACAAGAGAAAATCAACAAAACTGCTTTTCACAAGTTTCTGTGTCTTGGCCTTGAGCCAGGTGTTGTTTATGCCAGTGAGGTTATACGTTAACATCTACATCGTTGCACAGATTGCTCAGTTGATAGGTTTCCTGATACTGTTGATTGCATTTATCGTGGTAATGTACAATGGCAAGAAGAAGTCGCGCAAACATAATAAATGATATGCTGGATTCTATCCAGAATAAAGGCGGAAGAATAAGGCAGACACACCTTATGTATAAGGCTAATTTGTCTCATAATCAGCTTAAGCTTTATCTAGAGGATCTTTTGAAGACAGACATGGTAAAGAAAGTGAATAACAAGAATTGCTCTTATTTGCTAATAACTGACAAGGGTTCTCAATTTCTTGAGAAGATGCGCCAGATGCGCGAGTTTGAGAAGGCATTTGGATTATAAGAAGAAAATAAAAAATTTATTGTAATTCTTCAATCTTTTTATCAAGAGCCTGTGCTCTTGCATTTAGATTATTTTGCGGAAGGCGCTGTGCATCAAGATATATTCTGAAATCTGTTCCTTGTGCTATCATTTTGTATACTTCTCTTGCCCTTTCAGCATCTCCTGCCTTTAAGGCTTTTTCAGCTGCAACAAGATGAGCCTGTGCTGCAAGCAGCCTGGTGTCATTTGCATAAGACAGCACTCTGATAGCCACAGGTCCTTCGCCATATTCTCTTGAAGCCTTGCCTATAACTTCTAATTCAGGATCTGCTTTTTTTAATGCTGTAAAAGTTGCCTCTAGTCTGCTCAATGCAGGTCCTAAGTCATTCAGGTTTCCTGCTCTTGTAAGCTCTATTGCAAGCGTAGTTTGATTTTTTGCTTGTTCATATAGTTCCTGCGGTGTTTTGCTCATCTTTAGTTCCTCCTTTGTCC
The DNA here is from genome assembly GCA_019323555.1 of Candidatus Woesearchaeota archaeon. Classification (GTDB taxonomy): domain Archaea; phylum Nanobdellota; class Nanobdellia; order Woesearchaeales; family ARS49; genus WJJT01. The sequence goes on along the minus strand of JAHWHC010000013.1, from coordinate 3,800 downwards.
TTGATAATATTCCATTGCAAGAAAAATTCTCTCCATTACCTCATTCAAATGAAAAACAGCATCTTTGTGTTCTTCTGTAAAGTTTATGTTTCTATCAAAAAATCCTCTGCCGTCTCCAAGTTTTTTGATGAATGCTTCTGCATCCTCTTTTTCCAGCGTATATGCTCCTGAAATAACACCTTCTGGCTCATTATACATTCTCACAACCCTGCAGGTCTCTGGTTCTTTGCTGTTGTCTAAGTAAATTATGTAAAAGTCAGAATTGTCCATGAACCATATGTCTCTTAACCCTTTTCTGTTGATTGCTACATGGCCCCAGCCCATGGTGGATATTAGTTGCATGGTTATGAAAAATTGCAGTCTGTTTAAAAAGTTAACGTGATATCTGGCTCATCATACAAATCCTGGTCTGGTTTGAATCTTGCAATTGCACTCTTTTGGTCAAATGGCCCTGTCCCTATCTGCCTGACAGCCAGCCCTTGATCGTCATTAATATCTTGTATCAGACCCTCATTTTCATTGACAGTCTCTAAATCAGACACTAAAATTACTGCACTTTCTCTCTGCTCTCCAAAAATCTCTGCGCTTAAGTCTCTCAAGACCTCAAAATAATCACTTGTCCAATAGTATTCTGGTTTTGGATCATCAGAAGGTTGTGTTAATCTAAAGAACAATACTTTTGATGGGTCTATGCCAATAGATCTTAAGTAATCAACATTTACCCGATATCCGGATTCTGCACGTCTTGTTCTCCCATCAGCATGTTTTGTTTCAGGAATATGAACTTCTTCTCCAAGCAATCCAGTTAAATCCTCTGCCCATCTTTTTTTCCTTTCTTTATAGATCAAGTCAGAGAATCTGCTTGTGTTTTGCACAATTTCTGTTAATCTTTCTTCAGAATTCCTTATTTCCTCTGGCAGTGCAGGGAATAAGTTAGGGTCTTGAAAATATTTTAGAATAAAAGGATTTGCTCCTTCCATTGCTTTTTCAGGAAGATTCATAGTAAAAGAAAAAATCTAAGCAGATGCTTTTGGAATCTGGCTTAGATAATCTGGTATTGGTTCTGAACTGGAATAATTATACATATTTTGCTCAGCAATCAAATACATCTGCAGCGCTTTATGCGGCAACCAAGTTGGCTGCTCATCAACAATCTCAGCCAATAATTCTGGAACAAGTTTTCCAAGTTCTTCATCAAAAGCCTCTTGAAAAGCTTTGTTGAACTTTTCTTGTCTTATTCTTTTTCTTGCAACAGGATTAACAGTTTCATTGACTTGTTTCGCAAGTCCTTTGAAATCCAAAGCATGCATTTTTTGATATGCACTTGTTAACCATTTGTTTTGTTCATCTCTGTCTGGTATCATTTTCACTCACCTTTTTTGTATTCACCTTTTGTGTGTTCTTTAACTGTTTTACCAAATTTCATGCCCTTGAAAACTCCGCAGTTTTCGTCTTTTTCAGGAAGACGATAATTCTTTGCTTTTTGAGCATCTTCTGCAGCTGCATCAATTACTGCTAATCTGTATGCTCTTAATTTTGCTATCACGTCCTGAGGCGGCAATCCGCCAGCTGCTGCATTAGAAGTCTGTAGTTCCTGCTCTAATTCGCATATACTCTCATGAACATCAAGTGCCCAAGCTGGTTTTGGTGCTTCTGGATCTGTTGCATAAAAGCAGCGCATAGCTTCTCTTGCAGTTCTGTAAGCTTCTGTTAATCTTACCAATTCATATGGTGCATCAGGCAGGCCAGAAACTTTTGGGTCTTGGCGTTCTTCAACAGGCTGTGCATGCCCTGTTTGCGTCATGCTTGCGTGAATTGCACCCAAAGCTGTTACCAATCCAATCTTTTTTCGTATCTTTTTTTGTAATTTGTCTGCAAAAGATAAATTTTTCTTTTCTTTGTCTTCTGTCATTTTGTCTTCACCTCGAATACACCTTATTATGCACTTCTAGTATTTAAATCTTTCTATTTTAACCATTGTTTAGTGGTAAAAACCACCAACTTTATAAATCAAGCAGATTTTCACTATTTAAAGATTCGTGAGGTAAACTAAAAATGAGGAGAGAAGCGTTAGTGACATATGTTGCAGATGATGGTAAAAGAGTCAGCTTAGTGCTAGAGACGCCTTGCGTCTATGAAACAGGCTTTAGAAGGCTTGTATTAAAGCATAATGGGCAGAGAACATCTACTCCGCTAATGTCAGATAACTGCTCAGGAGCAGTTTTTTCATTGGCAGAAGCTCTGACAGAAGCTGCACAAGACAGGCCAGATCCAGAGGATTTTGCAAGGATGATTGACCACCATGTAGAGCATTTCGGAGTTCCTACAACTGCGGAAGAGCCTGTAGCAAAAACCAGAGACATCAGGGACTTTTACTAAGTCTCTTTTATTTTTATATATTTAAAATAATTATTTATTCTCGATGTAATTCTTAAGAATTCGGCCACTAGAGCCTCTGTAACCCCAGAATTCAAACAAAAGGTTTATAAAGAACAGACATTTCTTAATGTATAGAGGTGAAGACCGTTTCTCGACTAAAATGAGCGAAGAAAATAAAGTTGGAACTACAAAGCCAAAACCTCATGAACACGCTAGCTATGGTGCTAAGGAAATCCAGGTTCTAGAGGGTATGGAGCCTGTCAGAAGGCGTCCTGGCATGTTTATTGGTTCTACAGATCTTCGCGGAATGCATCACATGGCTTATGAAGCCATTGATAACGCAATAGACGAGGCTCTGGCAGGATACTGCGATAAAATTAATGTTATTATTGGAAAAGACGGTTTCATAACAATCCAGGACAATGGGAGGGGAATTCCTACTGATATGCACCCTAAGTTCAAGAAATCTGCCCTGACAGTTGTTTTAACAGTATTACACGCAGGCGGTAAATTTGATCATAATGCTTACAAGGTTTCTGGCGGTCTTCACGGAGTAGGTATCTCTGTGACAAACGCTTTGTCAGAAACGCTTATTGCAGAAGTCAGGAGAGATGGAAAATTATATCGCCAGGAATTCTCTAAAGGAACACCTGTTACAGAGTTAGTAGAGGTTGGTCCTGCTGAAGGCACTGGTACAACAATCAAGTTCATTCCAGACTTCACAATTATGGAAAAAAATGAATTTGATTTTGATATTCTAAAGAAAAGGCTGAGAGAATTAGCTTTTCTAAACAAGGGAATCAAGATTGTTCTTTCAGATGAGAGGACAGGAAAAGAAGAGAGCTTCAAATACGACGGCGGAATAAAGGAGTTTGTTGAGTTCTTGGACAAGAAGAAAACAGCATTACACAAGCCAATCTACTTTGAGGCTAAAAAAGGGGATTACACGATTGAGGTTGCCCTGCAGTACACCACTGATTTTGGTGAGACTGTCTTTAGTTTTGCAAATAATATCAACACTCATGAAGGTGGAACTCATCTGTCTGGTTTTAAGACTGCTTTAACAAGATGCATCAACAAGTATGGTGAGAAGCACAGCATGTTTGGAAAGGGTGTTGATAAATTAAGTGCAGATGATATCCGTGAAGGACTCACTGCAATTATCTCTGTCAAGGTCCCTAATCCTCAGTTTGAGGGGCAGACAAAGACAAAATTAGGTAACTCAGAGGTTAAAGGCGCTGTTGATTCTGCTGTAACAGAGAATCTATCTACTTTCTTTGAGGAAAATCCTTCTACTGCAAAGAATATCATCGGCAAAGGTTTAGAATCTGCTAGGGCAAGGGAAGCAGCAAGAAAAGCAAGAGAATTAGTGAGAAGAAAAGGATTGCTTGACGTAAGCACTCTTCCTGGAAAGCTTGCTG
>JAHWHC010000012.1 GCA_019323555.1 Candidatus Woesearchaeota archaeon | reverse complement strand
TGCGTTGGAATAGACCCGAGACTTGGCCCAATACCAGAAGAAATCAAGGAAAGAGCCATAAATTTGTACGGCAACACAATTGCAGGAGTGGTGCACGCATATCGGGAGTTCTGTTATGGCGTAGTGGACGCAGTGGCAGATATTGCACCAGTAGCAAAACCGCAATTTGCATTTTTTGAGAAATTAGGGGCCGCAGGATTTGCATTAGCAGAAGATGTAGTGCAGCATGCACAAGACCATGGGCTCTTAGTTATAACAGACGCAAAAAGAAATGACATAGGCTCAACAGCAGAGGCATATGCAGATGCATTCCTTGGAAGAACAGAATTATTTGACGGGCAAACAGTGCCTGTAGTAGATGCAGATGCAATGACAGTAAACGCTTATCTGGGAACAGACGGTGTAAAACCTTTTGTCAAGAGATGTGCTGATTTTGACAAAGGAATCTTCTGCCTTGTAAAGACATCTAATCCATCATCAGGAGAACTGCAAGACCTAGAAGCCAAATTTGCAGGCAATACACTGAGAATATATGAGCATATGGCAAGACTTGTTGATGCCTGGGGACAAGAGCTAAGAGGAGAGAGCGGTTATTCTTCAGTAGGTGCTGTGACAGGAGCAACATACCCAGAGCATCTAGGAGTATTGAGAGAGCTAATGCCGCACGCAATATTGCTTATTCCAGGATACGGCGCACAAGGAGGAACTGCTGACGATGTTCCGCCAGGATTCAATCCAGACGGCTTAGGAGCAATAGTAAACTCATCAAGAGGTGTGATCTTTGCATACACTAAAGATGAATACAAGAACATGAACTGGAAAGATGCGATAAGGAAAGCAGCTTTAGATGCAACAGGGCAGATAAATATTTCTTTAGAAGGGGCAAAGAAACTTCCGCCTGGCTGGAAATAAATTTTTTTTCTTTTCTTTTTCTAATAAACAGCAGGCAACCTTTTGCCAATTGTCTCGCCAATCTGAAGATCAGGAACTTGTACTCTTTGCTGCTGAGTCTTGAGATTAGTTCTTATTTCAGTGCCTTTGATTGTTCCCCTGTTCACCATGTCAACAAACAGATTAGCTGTTGCCCAGACTTCATCATCGCCATAGCCAGAGAGAATAACATAAATATTGCCATTAGCTTCAACCAACTTAATCATCCCTTCGCCTGGCTTGAAATAAGTCTCGCAATTATTGATTTCTAATAACCAAGAGACAACCTGATTATTACAAGGCGTTCCAATCACAATACCGTTCTTCATCCTGTAATCAAACCTGTCTTTACCATATATCTTGACACTTCCAAGCAAGGCTTCTGGAAAAACACGAATCTGGTAATAGCCTTCACCATACTCTGTCCTTCTCAGAAACCTGTACTGCTCTGGAATAGAATTTATTATCAGATTAGCTGCATTTTTCTCACCAACACCGCGCTCAGCACCTTTGATGATAAACGCATTAAATGTGTGGCCTGTAAAGAAATAATAAGGATAGCCCTGTAATTTATATTCTGCAAATTCAAACATGCCTGTTGTAGAGACCTGCATGAGTGCTAGGGCAAACATCAAGCATCCTGCAACAATGATAAAAGTTATTTTTCTATCCAAGCCTAAACCCCTCTCCAAGCTTTACAAGAGAAACACCCTGAATTGTTCTTGTGTCCCTAAAGTTTGACGATGTAGTATACTCGCCATACCATCTAGGATCTCTTAAAGGAACCTTTGTTGTGGAATCAATCCTTAATTCATTGCCTTGTATCTTTCTCAGCTGAAGCTCTGACAAGAAGTAAACAGCTGCACTAAGCACCTCATCACCACTATAGCCTGTAATTACAACATACTTATGATCATTAGATTCTACATACTTGACCATGCCCTCGCCTGGCTGAAAATAAGTAATGCAATCAATTACATCCAAAAGCTTAGCAATCGCCGTATTGTGACATAAACTGCCTATCATAACAGCATCAGTCACCCTGTAATCAACATCATCTTCTGTAAAAATCTTGTACTGCAGATCCTGTGCAAACACACTATCCTGTTCAATGCCTTGCTTATACAGCGCCTGCTTCAAGAGCTCGTATTGTTCAGGCAACCTGCTTATAATCAGATTTGCTGCTGCTAATTCTTCAGGAAAACGCATCCTTCCTTTGATAATAGCTGCATCAAAATCAGGGCCAAACATGTAAGGATAATAAGCTAAATTAGGCTCTGCAACTACCATGCCTGAAAACTCTATCTGCATCAAGCCTACAAAAGCTACTAAAGCCACAACAAGAAGAGCAAGCAGTTCTGTTCTCATTTTCCTCTTTTTACACTATAATAGAAATAAAGGTATTTAAGCTTTTTTCTTATTTCTGCCCCTTAACTGGACTTTCTCTAATCTACTCAATACTTTTTCAGCATCTGGATAATCTTCTTTGTATCCTTCTAAGACTGCCTGGATGCACTCTTCATATATCTCATGATGCTTTGATTCCAGAGCTCTGTCTAACAAATGCAAATCAACTGCCTTGTCTTCCTCTTTTGCAGAGAAAAAACTCAAACCAAAGTCAATAAAATGAATTTCCTTGTCTAAAATCATGTTTGAAGTTGTTAAGTCTGCGTGGATTATGTCATTTGCATGTAATTTTGCAACCTTTCTGCCAACTTCTTTGGATAATTCAATATGATTCTTGTGCAAGACATCTCTTAATTTATCTCCATCAACAAAACTCATGCTAATCTGCATATTTTTGTCATCCATATCCAGCAATTCAGGGCCAGGAACACCAATCTCTTTCAATTTAGTCAGAACTTTTGCCTCTCTCCTAGTCCTTGCCTTTCTCAGAGAGGTGTCTAAGTCTTTCTGCCTGTAATCCTTGCTAATCCTGTCTTTCAAGACCTTGTTGTCTTCCTTGTACAGGATAGCTTCTGCTCCTTGGCCAATAACTTCTGTCATAACAGTAATACAAAGAATAAGTGTTTAAAAAGATTATGCCTGTTTCTTAGGCAGTATCAACTCAATATTCCTTATCTCAGAACCTGCGATAGGGTAAGTTTTTCTTAAAGCATCTGATATTGATTTCTGGAGTTTCTTGTGGATTATGTCCTTAAGCAGGTTCTCAAAAGATGTCTTTTCAACAGTCTTTGCCAGGAAATCCTTCATCTGCTTTCTCAAGGCAGCTTTTGTTCCGCCCTGCGCCCTTCCTCTAGTGACAATCAAGGGCTTAATCCTGACTTTTTTGTCATCAGCAGTCTTGTAAGTAATAGAATCATCAATCTTTGAACGGTTCCTTCGCATAAGTCTCTTTGTAGCAGCAGTATTCAGCTTGTAGCCGATCATCTCTGTCAAGAGTCTCTCGCCTGCAAAACTTGTTATCAAGAACTTAGCCATTATGTTCTGCTTCTGAGGCTCGCCTGTGATGGTAGTCATGCTAACAGAGAGTTTTCTGCCAACTGCATTCTTAGGCTCCTCAACATGCATCTCCCCAATCTCTTTCTCATTGAATAATTTAGGGGCTATGACAGCAACCCATCTCTTCTTCTTGACTACAACTTTAGCTGCTTGTTTTTTAGCCATGTTCTCTGAGAATTGATGTTTGATTTATAAAGGTTTCGTATTAGGCTTCCTGCGCCTTTGCCCTAAATCTAGCACGAGCCTCGTAGAAATTGATAATTTTTTCTCTTGGAGAGGACGCAGCAGCTTCTTTAAATGCCTTGTCAACTGCCCTTAATTCATCTGCAAAAGCCTTAGTTTCTTTTTCAAGCTTTTCAAGACGCGCTATTGTAATCGCGCCATGTGCATCCAGAATCTGATACGCTTCTTCAACAGCTTCGTCTTCTGTCAGAGGCGGCTGCCCTTGATACAATAATTCTGTCTTAAGGCAGAGATGAGCTGCGCCAAAATTAACGTGGTCTGCAATTGCAGCTGCAATCAATAAGCTTCCCACATTTGCAGGAATATCTTTAACCTGCGCATGAAATCTCTCTGTTTTACCTAAAGGATCATTAAGATCCATTGAAGAAGCATATGCTTGGACTTGCTCAACTAATCCAGAATCAGCTTCAAGCAATGTCTCTGCAGCCCTGACGTCGTCTTTAGTGTAGTCCATAAGTAAAGAATAAAGAAAGAAAGTTTAAAAAGCTGCTGTCTAGGCAGCTTTTTTATATTCCTGGAAAGTATATCTCGCCTCTGTCAAGGCCTTGTTCATCTGCTTCTGCGT
>JAHWHC010000011.1 GCA_019323555.1 Candidatus Woesearchaeota archaeon | reverse complement strand
TCCGCCGTCCACAAAAGCTGTTTTTTTGACTGACTTGTCTGCTATGCTATAGAACTGGCTTTTATCGATTCTTATTGCTGTAGAATTATTTAGTATTATGCTTTTGCCGTGGTCATTCAGTTTTGTACTTAGCTTCTCTATTATTGTTTTGAACATTATTCCACCTTATTTATATCAAGAATTTAAATGCTTCGTTTCCGCTTATGCTGATTGCAGTGACTATAACTCCTGCTATCAATACCCCTATCGCAGCTGCTTTTATAAAATCTTTATAGCTCATCCCTAATACATATGCTGCTATTGCTCCGGTATACACTCCAGAGCCAGGCAAGGGCACTGCGATGAATAAGGCAAGCCCTATCTCGCCGTATTTCTCTACATACTTGTGTATTTTTTTCTGTGTCTTCTCTACCTTGCGTTTGTAGAATCTCTCAAATGGTTTGATAAAGAAAAATAAGTGCACTATCTTGTCTAGAAAGAAATAAACAATCGGTGCTAAGAGGATGTTTGCAATCACGCATATCAGAAATACAGTAAACCAGCCTAGATCAGTGTTAAGGATGCCGTATGGTATGCTTGCCCGCAATTCCAGGAACGGCAGCAGTGTTAATATGATTAAAACAAGGATTTCACTCTGCATTTTTTCACCTTGTCTTTGAGATATTGGTCTTTGAATACCTCTTTTAGGAATGGTTCTATCTCTCTGTGCTTGTGTTTCAGCACAGTTGTGATTCTTCCTTTTTTCACTTTTGTTTTCTTGTACTTCTTCTTGAATTGTGCAACCCCTTCTTTAAACTCAACTTTTGGTCCTGTTCTTTCATATGTTTCTGGCAGTTTTTTCTTCTTTAGCACATATCCAAATACTGCTTTTTTCTGCTTGTCCCAGCTCCATCCGCCTTCTATTGGTTCAAAGTCCCGCATTTTTTTCCTGATGAAGTGGTATGCTTTCAGTAGTTTTGCTCCTGTAGGGTCTTCTTTGCCTTCAGGTACATCTACCTCTATGAACAGCAAGTTTCCTTTTTTCTTGAAATATGCATCATCAAATTTTTTGTATTCAAAGAACTCTTTTGATGGTTTTTTCAGGAATTCTTCTGCTTTTTTTACAAAATAATCAAAGTTTTTGAGATTCAAGGCAGCTGCGGCATTTCTGTCTGGCTGCACAGGGTCAATAACAATTAATGGCCCCTGTATCTTGCTTTTGTTCAGCACAAGTGTTGCTTTTTTGCCGATTTTTCCAGTTGGATCTATTACTTGTTTTGGCTTCCATTTTATTGCATTTCTTAGCATTGGCAAGAAGCCTTTGTAATATATGACTAGGATGTCAACTACATGTCCTGAGAATCCATGTATGTAGCTCTCTGCTCCGTATACTCCGTTTACTTTCAGGAATCTTTTTGCTAATCTGATGTCATCTTTGTATTTCTTGCCTTTTTCATTTACCCATTTGACGTGCCATGGCGAGAAATCAGTTACGTTCTGTGCTTGTTCTGCTTTCTTGATGTCTAGCACAGGAACTATCTCAAATTTGATGAGGTTCTTGACCCAGAAATAATCCCTGCTTCCATGCACCAGCTCTGGTTTGAAGGGTTTCAGGACTTTTTCAAGCATTTTGCTTAGGTTGTCTGATGCGTATTTCATGTCAAATTTTACAAATATATCTACATCATAGTCTCCTTTTAGCCAGGTGTTTTTTGCATAGCTTCCTCCTGCTGTTGCTTTTGCCTTTATCTTCTTTTTCTTGAGCTCAGAGTTGAGTTTTTTGAGAAATTCCTCTACCTCGCGCACGCACTCTTTCTCTGGCTTTATCTCTGAAAGCACCTGTTTAAGGATGTTTTTAGTCATAAGGCATTTAAAAAAGAGAAGCGTATAAAAATCTTTTTATACTAGTACTTGATAAGTCATATAAAAAGGGGTAATAATGGTTGAGGCACTTTCAATACTCACAGCGATTTCAGTTGTCTTATTGATAGGAGTATTTTTTTCTCTTCTTGCTAAGAGGCTGAAACTGCCTGAGATAATGATATTGATCATTGTGGGCATTGTTCTTGGTTTTTTTACCTATAAAGGAGAGGCCTTGATTCAGTTTCCTACAATGTTTCTTACTGCTGTGAGCCTGTTGGCTCTTGCCTTGATTGTTTTTGACAGCTCATCCAAGTTGCGGTTAAAAGAGCTGGATAATTTCTCTATAAAGGCTCTGAAGTTTGTTGGGATTTTTACTTTGTTAAGTCTTGTTATTTTCACTATTGCCTCTAAGTTATTGCTTGGCATTCCTATTGTTCTTGCTCTGTTGTTTGTCACAATCACTCTTGGAACCAGTCCTGATATTGTTTTGTCTGTTCTGCAGGAGACCAAGAATAAGGTTATTGCAATCCTGAAGCTGGAGTCTGTCTTTAACACTCCCTTGAATGTCTTGCTTCCTTTTGTCATAATTGATTTTACGCAGGGCCAGTCACAGCTCTCTGGCGTTGTTGAGCTGGTTGTTCCTTTCTTGACTAAGTTTGTTGTTGGCATTGGCGCAGGTATCTTTGTTGGTGTCATATTGTTCAAGATCATGCAGAAACAGTACTCTCCCCTTTATTCGCCATTGGCAGTCATTATTGCTTCATTGCTGGCTTATGTTTTGGCAGAGAATCTTCATGGCAATGGTGTTCTTGCTGTCATCACTCTTGGTATTTTCTTTGGTAATGTATCTGTTAAGGAAAAGATAGAGGTCCTGTCTGTTGAGTCTGTCTTGACAAAGGCCTTCTTCATCTTTGTTTTCATATTGCTGGGGCTGACAATTAAGCTTCCTTTCACTGCAGAGTTTTTTATCAGGTCTCTTTTGCTGTTTGCCACATATTTGATAATAAGATATATTTCAGTTGTAATAAGCTTTAGGAAAGAGAAGCTCTCTGCAAAAGAGATATTGTTCATCACGCTTAATGCTCCTAAAGGCATCTCTACTGCTGCAGTTGTCTTCTTATTGGCAATTTACGACATTCCCGGCACTATATATTACATCCCAGGCATTAGTATTGTTCTTGACGTGACTCTTGCATTTATCTTGTACTCAATTCTTCTCTCAACAGTTGTTTGTTCTTTCAAAGATAAGTTTATTGTTGTTAAAAAATGAAGGTTTGTATTGGTCCTGGTGGTATTGGTTCTGATTATGCATCTAATTTCAAGAGGTTTGCAGAGGCAGGCCTTGGTTGTGCAGAAGTCACATTTACACATGCTATTTATATGAAGAATAATACTATTGCTAAGACAGTAGGGGCCGCTGCAAAAAAGAATAAGATTGATTTGAGTGTTCACTGCCCTTACTACATTAATCTTATCTCTGTGGACAAGATGAAAATTAGTGCCTCTAAGAAGCGGATTGTTACAAGTGCAGAGAGAGGGCACTATCTGGGAGCGAAATATATAATATTTCATCCTGGTTATTATGGAAAGTTTTCTAAAGAAGAGGCTTATGAGGGAATTAAGGACGCTATTGAGGATATGCAGGATTATATCAAGGATAAGAAGTGGAAAGTCAAGCTTGCTCCTGAGGTGATGGGCAAGGATTCTTCTTTTGGGACTATTGATGAATTGTATGATTTGCATAAGGATACTGGTTGTGCTGTCTGTGTTGATTTTGCCCATCTTAAAGCACACTATAGAGGCAAGATTGACTGGAAGCATGTCTGTGACACAATGAAGAAGTTCAAGTTCAAGCCTTTGACAGCGCACATGTCTGGAATTGAGTGGAGTGATAAAGGTGAAAGACGTCATCTCTTGACTCCTGAAAAAGACATCAAGGAAGTTCTGCAGTGGATGAAGAAGTATAAGTTTGATATTCGGATAATAAACGAGAGCCCTGATACTTTTGGTGACGCAGTGAAGACCCTGAAAATATATAATAGACTGTAGAATACTTTATATAGTTCTATTTTTTCCACTCTTTTGGTGGGTTATTTATGGATGATGGTTTGGTTGATAGAATTGAGCATGTGCCTTTAGATCATTATATCCATACTTCAAGAGAGCATGGCAAGCGCGCGTTTCTTGAGGCGCATAGGGGTGCGGTTCTTCTTGTCAGCAAAGGTCCTGTAGAGAAAGATAATCCTCTTCAGACCCAGAGATTTGCATTTGGTACGTGTTCTGGTTCTCTGGGAGACCTTGAAAAAGATATTCAGTATGCCAGCCGTGCTGTTTATGTTATTCAGTGGGGAAATATTGATTGGAGTTCTCCTGCTTTTTATACTCGTAAGATTTGGATTGGAAGGGCACCTAATGTTTCAATGCGCATTACGATGCCCTCTGTCTCAAAGAATCACGGATACTTGAGACGGGATGAAGCAGATTGTCAGATGTATTACAAGGATATTGGTTCTAGTAATGGTTCTAAAGTTGATGGCCGCATGCTTCGCGGGGAAGACTCTCCTGAACTGCCTGTGGGTCCTGGTTCTGAGATTAATTTGGGCGGCGTGGAATTAACTGTTATTTCTCCTGAAGACTTTTTTGATGCGTTTTGTAAATAAAATACTTTAAATACTTCTACTTTATTTTATAGTGTATGAAAACAATTGTACTTGACACTGATTTTTTGATACATTGTGCTAGTTCTAAGCTTGATTATTTCTCTGAACTTGAGCGTATCTGTGATTTTCCTTATAAGATCTGCATCATAGATAAGACTATTGATGAGCTGGATTCTATTATTGAAAAAAAGAAAGGCAAGGCAAAGGCAAATGCTAAGTTAGCCAAGGCAATTCTGAAAGCAAAAAAGATTCCGCAGATAAAAACAAAGAAAGACAAGATTGTTGATGACTTGATTC
>JAHWHC010000010.1 GCA_019323555.1 Candidatus Woesearchaeota archaeon | reverse complement strand
GTTCCGTTCCAATAATAGCCTTGGAACAAGGACATGTTAGAAGCGTTATTGAAACAATTTATGTAGACTCCGGATGGGTGGACTTGAATTGCGCACCAGTCTCCGGATGAGTTTTGGGCTGCGATTGTTTCTGCATTTGCAGTTGCTAACCAGAAAACATTTGATTTTAGGCCAGATGGGCCAGAGTACTGGTCTTCATAACCGGATTCGAGAGCATTCCAGTCACGGAAAGGGGCATAAGGAGAGCTTCCTGAGCCAACCTCTTCAACACCGTGGCCAGGATTTGTCAGTGCTGCTGCATATACGACAGCTGAAAGAGAAACAATAATAGTGAGGATAGTAACAAGCAGCACTTCTTTTTTCATAATGATATCACCCAAACCTTTTTTGTTAAGTTAATAAACAGAATACCTATATTTAAACTTTTCTTTTTATTTTAGCAAGTTTCTACTTTTTAAGAATCACTTTTGTGCTGGTTATCTTCCTTAAATTATCAACCAGCTTATTCTCAAGCTCTTCAATATCAACTTTTGCAAGTTCTTTAGAAAATAAATCAATCTTTCTCTCAATATCCATACGATTATTCTCTAATTTTGTAATCCGCTCTTTTTTCTCTTTCAAGAGAACAACAACATCAAGATTAGCAATCTGCTTCTTTATCTTATCCTGTTCATGTTTTATCTGGCCGTACTCTGTCAAGAAGCTTCCAAGATACTCTCTTGTCAAGAGCTTCATAACTTCAAGAGTTTTTTCTCTTTTCTTGTCTTTCAAATCAATCCGATTATTAACTATAGACAATTCCAGATCATGAAGTGCCTTTAAAATACTCAGATGCAAATCCTGCAATAAGGCATCCAGAGGAGATTCTATATACTTCTGTACAATCGTCCTGTGCCTGTAAGTGATCCTTTCAAACTTCCGCAAAGCAGGATTAATAACAGAAAAAGGACTTGTTATCCTTTCACGGGTTTCTTCAACTTTTGCCTGCGCCTGCTTGAACTTGCTCTTTAGCTCTGTCAATTCTTTATCTTTTTGAAGAAGTTCACTCTCTTCTTTTAATTTTTTAATCTCTTCAGTGTGATCCTCAAGCTCTTTTTTCCTTGCCCCAAGATCTGTCTCAAGAGCCTGCCTTAACTTTAGCTTTGTCTGAAAATCAGTGATTCTTTTTTTGGTCTCCTCAAGAATATTAAGGCCAGCATCATCAAATGCCTGCTTAAAAGAAGTGATCTCTTTAGAGATGCTGCCAACATTAGCAAGAATGTTTCTTGCCTCATTTGCAAAAAATTCCTGCAGTATCTGAAAAGACTTAGCCGTCCCCTGTGTCAACTCTTTTAATTCCTCCTGAACTGCAGAATGAAACACAGGAAAATCACTTATTGCATAAGGAACATGCACCCTGTCAAGAAAAGAACTGATTTTTTTAGAGTATGCTTCCCTATTGCCCTGCATAAAATGCTTTGCTCTTTCAGGAATATTTGGATTCAATAACTCTGCATTATTAAGAACCTCAATATTTTTCCTAGCCTGCAGAATCTCTTGAGAAACGCGATTGCCTACTTCCTTTAGATCTGCAGTCAAAGAATCTATGTTAGATCTGGTCTTTTCATCAAACCAGGAATGCAGATTAACTAATTCAACCTCTTCAACAGGAACCTCTGGCTCCCTGGCAAACAACTTTTTCAAAAACCCAAGCATGCTTTCAAATAGAAGAGGAGAATTTATATAGTTTTAGGTAAAATAATAGCACTAATGAAGAAGATACATTCAAAGAAACAGAAAGAAATGAAGCAGACTGCAAAAGAGAGAATAAATTACTTATTTGAGCAGGCAGGAAAAGCATTTAACAAAAATCCTTCTTTATCAAACAGGTATGTCACATTAGCAAGAAAATTATCCATGAAGTACAAGGTACAGATACCTAGAGAACTAAAGAGAAGATTCTGCAAGCACTGCTATAAGTATCTAGTGCCTGGAAAAAACTGCAGAGTAAGAACCCATAAAGGAAAAGTTGTTTATTTCTGCCAGAACTGCAAAAAATTCATGAGGTTTGTGTTGCCTCGTCAAAAGCGCTCCTGAATTCTTTTACTGTAAACGGTTTTCTCAAGAAAACATATTTTGCTGCAGAAGGGTATCTATCGCATATATCTTCCAAGCCTTTACCACTCATCAAAATTGCGCGAGCATCAGACCTTTCAGCTTTGTAAGCATCTAGGAAGTCTGGCCCGCTCATCTTAGGCATGTCTGTATCGCTGATTATAAGATCTGGATGGATTTCTCTTGCTTTTGCAAGGCCTTCTAAACCATCTGCTGCTAGT
>JAHWHC010000009.1 GCA_019323555.1 Candidatus Woesearchaeota archaeon | reverse complement strand
TTAGATGTTTCAGAGATAACTAGTACCTCAACTTCGTATTCTTTGCCGTCTACAACATATGTTTCTTTATCATTTTCTCCTAAGATTCCTGCAACTGCTCCGCCCATCAAGTCAATCTTCAATGTTATGTTGTTTAGGAACAAGTCAGTGTCTACTACTACAAATGGCTGTCCCAGCATGAATATGTCCTTGTCTTCAAGATCTTGTAGGTCTCTCTGGTTTGTTACTCCTATTATTCTTGATCTAAGACCTTCTTCAAACTCTAGCTCCCACTGGTATAACCAATTGTTTGCTTGCCAGTATAAGTAGTGTCCAACTTTGTCTCTTTCATCTTCATCAAAGACAACTGCTCCGCTTGGCGGGTATCCTGCCATTGGTGTTGGGAATCTCAAGTATTGGTTGTACTCTGTTGATCCTCTGTTTGTGACTATCTGACCGCCCTTAAGCATGTCTAAGTCAACTTCTGTAAATGTCTCTCTTACGTCTCCGATTGTTTCGTTTATCTCAAGTAGATCAGATGTACTGCCTACCTCTGCTGCGTCTCCAGTGACTACAACTCCACCAACTGCTGGCGTGGTTGTTTTAACAACAACTTTTGCTTTTTGTTGCAAGTCACCTTGCACGTCCATAGCTCCAACTACGTCTGAGCCGTCAGCTTGGTCTCCAATTACTATTGCCAAGTTAGGGTCTGGTAATCCATCCTTGACAAATGGTGCTGGATAATCAGCTAAGCTCCATGCTGAAGCACCGAACACTGTTGCTCCGACCATTGTCAAACCGACGCCCAAAGCAACGATTTTCTTTATGTTCATTATTCAAACACCTCCGTGTTTTTTTGGCTATCTTTACGCCATGTAAAGATCTTGCTTTTTGTGCAAAAACATTTCGTCTCCACACGATGTTTAGAACACACAAATTTTTCTATGTGTCCTCTTTTTCTTGGCCAGCATGAGAGTATCATTACTAGCCATATTTGATGGAAGGACCAAGTTTTATTTATAAACTTTTCTAAAAGTCGGGATAACCGCGACAGGCTACTGCCCAAGACACCCCCCAATCCCCCAAAATTACAGGGTTTGGGCTGTTGCCACCCCAGAATGATAATAAATTCCATACCGCAAAAAGCACTAAAATTCATTTTTGCTTTATAAACACCCCCTCTTTTCTTTATAAATCCAGTAAAATAAATGCGGGGTGCAGGATTCGAACCTGCGTAGGCACTAAGCCATCAGGTGTCTTCAAGTCATTGCCCATTGCTGGGCTCAGCATACCTGAAAACGACTTGCCTAAGCCTGACCCGTTTGGCCACTCCGGCAACCCCGCGAACTTTAAAAAAGTTCGATCAAAAGGCACTCTTCGTTCGCGCTCGAGAAGCAATTTATCAGCTGTTTGCTCTCGCAAACAGGAGCTTTACTCTCCTCTCGCACTAACGATGTCGTACACATTTGTTAACATGGTCTAGCAAAAGCCATGCATATATAAAACTAACTGTAGAATTGCAATAAAAGAAAAGAATTAGAAAGCATTTATGCTTTCTTTTGCCAGCTGTAGGATCTTAGCTTGCTGCTGTTCCCAAAGCCGCAGCTGGCGCATTTTTTCTTGCTTGTGTGATAAGAATGCTTTCCGCACCTTCTGCAGATTATATGTGATTTGCCTCTTGACTGCTTTCCTTTTGAAGGTGTTCCTTTTGTCATTTTGCTGTTCCCTATGCAGGAGATATTAGGATTATTGTGTCTCCTCTTATGAAGACTGTTCCTAGTTTTCTCTTGACTTCTCCCTCTATTCTCTCCTCTGTATCGTCTAGAACAACGTTTATGTGAATGTCAAACGCTTTTAGTGTTCCGATGTACTGTCTTTGATTCTTTAAGTCTACTATTACTTTTTTATCTTTCGCCCTGTTAAGAGCATCCAAAGGTCTTGCTTCAACCATTTATTGCACCCCTCTAAAAAATTTAAAACAATTATTCTTAAAAATGCGCACTTCATATTTAAAGCTTTCTAAAAATCGCTTAGCGATTTTTAGGACTTGCAAAAATATTATTTTTGCAAATTTCTATACTGCTCGTGCTGTTAAAACTTAAACTTCCTCTTTTTCTTTCCCAGCCCGAACATTGCTGCATAGGCTATGCACCCTATTCCAGCAAGTATCGCCAGTATTATCAAGAACCAGGTCAAGAATCCAGGCCCTTTTTTCTTTGTAACTGTGAATGATTTTGGCTGCGGCAGTGGTTTTGGTTCACTTGTTTTCTCTTCCTGTATCTTCTCAGTAACAGGGGCTGCTTCTTTTTGCTCCTCTGCCGCTACTTTCTCTTCAGTGTCTTTTTTTGCTGCCTCTTTAGCTTTTTTTGTATCTGCATCACAAGCATCTCCCACTCCGTCTCTGTCTTTGTCTGTCTGGTTTTCGTTTTCTTTATCAGGACAGTTGTCTACAAAATCAAAAACTCCGTCTTTATCAATATCCTCTCCTATCACTATTCTTATCACTGAATCTGCAGAGTCCCCGTCTCCTGTGAGATCTCCTGTAAGTGCTTCATTTGTTGAGAATGCAATTTTATTCTCAAATACAGTCGGATTATCTCCATATACCTCTGTTACTGCAAAAGAATCTCTGTCTGTATCATACACTGTCAGTTTCTCATTTTGTACAAAAGATATCAAGTTGTTTGTTATGGAAGGTGTACTTCCCTTTATTTCTGTATTAGTTAATTCCTGTGTTGCAACAGAGTAATAATATATTGAATCTCCGTTATCATACGATGTGAATGTCGCCACACTTTCCTCATTCATGTTTGGTTTTTGTCCAGGTGTGAATGTGCTTAGTGTCTTGCCAGATTCCATTATATAATACCGCAACACAATATCGTTTGTGTCGCCGTCATTATTCAGGTCTTTGTTCTCGTCTTTTTCAAATGTTTCAAAGATTATGTATTTATCAGATACTGCGGGGTTTATTCCTGTTGATTTTGTGTTTGTGAGTTCTTTTGTGGATATTCTGTAAAGCTTGATTAGTTCATCCTGCTGATCACCATCATTATTGTAGTCTATGCCCATTATTTTTTCTGCTGGTGTTGAGAACGCAATGTAATCCCCGAATAAAGAGGGGGTTTTTCCCTCTGCTGTCGTGCTGATCACTTTCTTGTCTCTTAAGCTGTAGTATAATATTATATTGTCTGCAGTGTCATTGTCTGCATTAAGGTCTGCATGTTGGTCTTTTTCAGAGGTTTCAAATGCAATGTATTGCGCAAATATAGACGGGTTCTTTCCTGATATTTCTGTGTTGAATATCTCCCCAGAATCAGCATCATAATACCTTATCACTTTGTCATTTGTGTCGCCGTCATTGTTAAGGTCTGTGCCTAGGTCTGATTCTGCTGTCTCAAAAGCAACAATGCTTCCATACATTACTGGGTTTCTTCCCTCTGCTCTTGTGTTAATTATCTTTAGGGCTGCAACATTAACAGAAAGAAGCACCAATATTACGACCAAAATTACCGCTTTTTTCATAATCATCAGAAAAAACTGTTATTATTTATACTTTTCTCTAATGCAAGCATAAAGTTTATAAAGAATCACCCAATTTTGAGGTCTTATGGCTATTTCACAGAGAGGAAGACAGTCAAGAAAAGCTACAGGGGGGCGCTACAAGGCTCCTAGGGCAAAGAAGAAATACGAGTTAGGCAGAAGGCCGACCAATACAACTATTGCTGAGAAAGATGTCAAAAAAGAGTTTCGCGGCAGGGGCGGCAGTAAAAAGACCCTTCTTTTGAACAGTAATACTGTTAATTTATTCAATCCTAAGACAAAGAAATTTGAGAAGGCAAAGCTTAAGACAGTGGCTGAGAGCCCTGCTAACTTGAACTATGTCAGGCGTAATATCCTCACAAAAGGCAGCATTGTTGAGACTGACAAGGGAAAGGCAAAGATCACTTCTAGACCAGGCCAGAACGGCTCACTTAACGCAGTACTAATTTAACTACTTTCTAGTGATTAAAACCGAAAGATTTATAAAGGGTAAAATCTTTAATATACCATGCACAAAGGAAATCCAGATAAAAAGAGTGAAGATACACAATCTGCTTCTGTAGACAGAACTGTCGAGATTGGATTGAATACAAGAGAGAACTATGGCCTTAATTTTCCTATGTTCGCTGGCCGTGCTGGAAAAGAGCAGATTCTTACTGAACATCAAGTAAGATTGCTGTCTATTGGATTCTATAACATGACTCTACCAGATCAGCTTCTCAAAAGTCTTAATCCTCACGAGATACTCGCGACATTATTTGGCGTGGGAAAAATTAAGTTTGAAAACAAGTATTATGAGTGCTGGTATAATCTAAGTGAAAGTTGCGGAAAACAAGATGCGTATCGCGTTATAGACGCAGTTGTCAATAAAATAGCATGGCACGAGCATCGCGGGATTCCTCAGTTTTTAGGGATGCTGAAGAAAAGAAGATATAATCCTCATGATGACAGGCCGCACATGCTTGAGGCAAGAATCAATACACTCTCGCCTCAGACAAAAAAATTGATTGTTAATAGGTTTAAAATAACACCCTTGTTTCCTGGAACCCACTATGAAGATAGGCAGTTTGAAAGCAATGATAGAATACGCGCGTATGCAGGCGACCTTACTAGGAGCATTAGAAATTTATATAGGCGAAATAATCCAGATCAAGCAGCTTCTGATTCTCCCCAGTCAAAGAATACCTGAGCATCTACACTATCCTCTTCTTGTGAATACTTTTCTTGATGCACAAAAGAGTCTATTTTTCTGATTGGCACAAGCATGCTTCCTTCTTTTGGTTTTCTATCCAAGAACAGATAGTCTCCTCTTAATTCTATGATGTTATACTCTTTTAGTTCTTCTGCAAGGTTCTGATAAGCTTCTTTCAGAAGACTTGTCAATGACTTGCGGGTATGCTTTTCACCAGTCGGACTTATTTGTTCTGGAGGCAGGCCGTATTTTGCAAAGAAGCGCCGCTCCATACTCAATAATCTTCTGTATTGCTGTGCAGTGTATACGGCATTATCTGGCCTTATCTTAAAATGTTTTGGAAGGTCTTCCTGTTCTGACTCCCACTCTTTTCTGTATTTTTTGATTAGCTCAGCCCGTTCTTCAGTTATCTCCATTAATTTGTCATAGCACTTGATATAACTGTCAAGAAGTTTTTCCTGCCCTTTATTCTTTTTCTCCTGCCCTTGTTGTAGTCTCTGCCTTATTATTCCTTGTCTTTGTCTCAATAGTGCCATCTGCGGATGATTTAGTTCAAAGTAGCTTTGCTCAATTTCATCTCCAAAAAGCATGCCTTGTTGGCCGTGCTCTTTTGGCTTGGCTCTTGGCACTCTTGGCACGAGATTTCCCAGTGATGCCTTGCATCGAATCAGTAAGTTCACAAGCCTCTCGAAAGTGTGGTCATATTTTTTTGCTAGGCTTTCCAGAGATCCCGGCGCGGTTCTCGGCGTGATTCCATACTGCCTCACATAATCTTGGTCTATTGCTGCCCAGTAATGCTGCATCATTTCCTCTGCTTCTGCAAGATTAGAGGCGTTCATTCTCTTCATGTTATTCTCAAAATTAGTTAGCTCCCTATTGTATTCAAAATGATCCTGCAGGTATTGCTTGAAGAATACTCTTGCATACCGTAATAATGCGACTTGGTGCAGTGGCTGCTCATTTGGTAGGTCATCAAAGAATTTGCGCCATTGCGGATATTTGCGAAACACAGCTTCTTTCTCTCCCCACTCCTGCGGCATATTCACCCACCACTCCTGCGGCATGTAGCATTGCCAGACATTTTTGTATTCTCCTGGTGTTACACGTTCATAATCAATTCCAGCATCTCTAATCAAGTTATGCTTCATTGGGATATATAATCTCTCAAAGTCTCTTGCATGCTCTTGTGCAATTCTTTGTCCTCTTAATTCTGATCTTTTGTTGTGATTCCTTTCCCAGTGTTCAAAGTCATATATTTTCTTGATTATATTTGGTGAGAATGCGATTTCAGTCAGGCTGCAGAATGGAAGCAGTTGTCTCTGCAGTTTTGTTACTAGTCTCATAAAGTCTCCATTTTTCAGGATAGTCTGCAACGGCGGAACATCATCTAATGCATAGTTCAATAATCTCCAGGCAGCCTCTTCGTCTCCTCTTAAATGTCTTATTGCATCTGCTCTTAATTCTTGCGCGTCATGTGTTTTTTTGAAGTGTCTTTTTGCTTCTTCTGCTTCAGCATCACTTTCTGCGTGTGCTGCACCATCCTCTTTTTCTGCTTCTGCATTAGGAAATTCCTCAGGCTCATACTCATAAAAATCTGCAACATCTGCAAGCTTGTGTGTTCCTTTAGGCATTGAGCTCTGCAGGAATGGCGCCATTCCTTTTGCCATTCTGAACGTATCAAGGAATTCGACGAGCTTTTTCATTCTCACAAAGATTTTCTTTTTTGAGCCTTTCTCTCCTTTTGCTGTGTCTATTTTTGGAAGTATGTTGCTCACAAACAACTCCAGTGCCTCTGATTTCACTTCTTTTGCTTCTCTTATTGTTTCTGGTATGTCATATCCGAGATTGTGTGCAAGTATAAAGACAACGTTTCTCTCTTTCATGTCCTGAACAACTTTATCCATTAGTTTCTTTCTTGAATTGTGGAACATGACCTTGAATCCTTTCAGTCCTTCTTTTTCGATTTTTGCTTGCCTTTCCTTGTCACTGAACTGTCTTAGCGAGTGACATTCTTTTATCTCTGTTCCGTCAGGCATTGTGTAGATTAAAGTATAGTCCGTGATTCTATCTTGATAATCTGGATCCCATAATCGTACCTGTTCCCCGTCGACAAGCACAGTTAGTTTTTCTTCTACTTCCCGCTTTTGCGCCGCTATTGCTCGCTGTTTTGCGTCTCTTGTTGCAGGTTTTTTTAGTTTGCCTGCTTTTACCCAGTCCTCATGCAGCTCTTTTCTTAGTTCAAGAAGTTCTTCTTCATCATCGGTTTTGTAGAATGTTTTTTCAATATCAAGATAGCAGATGACTTGCTGCAGGAATTCCTCTGGAGTCAATTTGTCTTCAATCTGTTGACCTTCTTTTGCAATCCCCCATCTTATTTCGTCCTCTGTCGGCAGTCTTGTTCTCCAATTAAATCCTTTTACTTGATTTCTTCTTCCTTCATCAAAACAGTTTAGCGTGATTTCATACTCTAAAGAATCAGGATTGAATGTCAATTCGTTTGCAGGGTCTAGTTCTTTCAGCGCATCAGAAATATCACTTGTTCCTTTCCTTATCGCTTCTGCTTTTTGCTCCATCAATTGTCTTCCTTTCTGTTCAAAGAATTTCTTTAGTCCTGTCTCTGTTCCGTCTTCAATGTATTTCAAGAGATATTTGCAAAGCCTTTTTCTTTTTTTCTCGTCTTGCTCACTTTCATTTACAAGCTGGTCAACAAACTTTGCAGTTTCTTCTTCTGGATATTTTTTTTGTGTAAGAGGATCTATTCGAAGGCTTTCTGGTTTTAGCACTCTTTTTGCAAGATATAGGAAGAAACTTGAAAGCCCTTTTTCTTCTTTATTATTTATGTAATCATAGACAGCATTTGTGATTCTTGTTATGTTCCCTCTGACTGCTTTGTCTTCATCATCCCCACCGACAAAATCTTTTATGTCGTCTTCAAGCACTCTTTGAGAAAACTCTAATCTTTCCTTTTGCTCAAGAACTTTTTCAAGCCCGTTTAGATCTACTTTTCTCTGCATCCATTCAGGATAAAGTTCCATGCGCACTTGCACTTCATATCCGCCTTTTTGCCAAGGCCCTTTAGGTGCAGGAGGTTCTCCTTTTTTTCTTTTTTTATTGGATCTTGTTCCAATTAATTTATCAAGCGTGCTTTTATTTGGCGGAACTCTTATCTGAAAAACATTAAAACTGCCGTCTTCTATACCAAAGCGTGTTAATGGGTGTTTTCTTTCAAGCTCTGTTATTCTGTGTGTATCTTTGCTTGATATAAAGCAGGTTAATTCCAAAGAACTTAGCTCTCTGTCGCGCTCTCTGTCGCGAAAAACTTGTTCAAATTGCCCCCTGCTGTTTCTATGGATAAACTTGGAGGGTATTGGTATCTTTCTTTTCAAGAAAATAGTATGTCTTTTTGTTTCCTCCCTGGACCAATATCTTATTCCTAGAATGTGCCTGGTGTTATCGCTAATCCTTTCCAACCCTATATAATCACAGTACCAGTACGAATCCCCCACCATGGTTTAGACCATAAACTGTCCTTGTTTATAAATATTGCTACACTAGAATAGAAATGTATATAAATAGCTGAAAAAACCATGCTAGTGAAGGGGTGTGGGTTGGATATTTATGAGCAATGAATCAGATATTACTTTAGAGGCTGTTCGTAAAAGCATGCGCCGCAGGCCTGTAGAGAGCATTGGAAATCTGATTAGACTTCTGCAAAAAAAAGGCCAGCTCCCTACTTCTATTGAAGAACTTAAACAAAAATTTGAGAAGATTCTTGCAGACCATTCCTTGCCAGCACATAAAAGAGAGCAGGAGCTGCTTGCACTTATGTTAGAACTCGAGACGAACCAAAGGCAAATTGGTGACATGCGGCAAAAAAGCAATGAAGAAAGAGCTGCTGCATTTTATGATGCACTTACTAAATCCGGGATTAAAGCAACAAATTGGTATCTAAACCCCCGCAATACTGCAGTAAAGGTTACTGATGGGGTTCTAACAATATCCTTTCCACACGATTATAGTAAAGGGCGGGTTGAGGATGATTCAAATTTATCGAAAGCAGTTGCTGCATCTGCTCGTTTAGTAGGCTGCAGTGATGTCCGCTTTAAAATTGATGATGCTTTACGAAGGTCTATAGAACTGGCTGATGCAGCTGAAGAAACAATCAATGCAGCAATGCCTGAAAAACCAAATCATGATAAAGAAAAAAGAAATCTTGTAAGCCTTTGCAGACAACTTCTTAGGGAGCACGATACAAACATGGAGCATCTCAGCAAGGATACTGATAGATATGATCTGCTTGTTTTTGGTCCCTGCAACGAACAAGCAAAAGCGACTGTTGAAGAGGTCTGGCGCTATTTCAATACAGGGCAAAATGCATATTCTGTTGCATTCATAAGCGGAAGTTCTGCCACAGGAAAGACCGCGGTTCTTGAGGGGCTTGCATGGAAGATACAGAATGAAGTTGAGAAAGCAATTAAAGAACTTGGCAAGCTTGACCCAGCAGATCCAGAACAAAGAGAAAGGATTGCCGGGTTAAAGAAAAAAGCGAAATTTCAGGTGCGGTATGTTCTTGCACAGGAGTTTATGGCAGAATGGCAGAGGGTTGGCAAGTCATATAAAAAAGGCAAGGAACATGTTGAAACTGAAACAACAAGTTTTGAGAAAAGATATAGTGATTTGGATGTTTTAATGATTGATGATGTGCAGTTCTTGACTGGAAAAAAAGGCAGCACCAAAGATAAGCTTTTTGAGATTATTAATGCAATGATGAAAAAAGGCAAGCTTGTTATTTTTGCTTCTGACAGGCCGTACCAAGACCTGAAAGACTTGCCAGGCAGGTTAAGGACCAGGATGGGAAGCGGTGCCCGGGCATACATTAATTATCCGGATGATGAAACCAAGAAAAAAGTGTTTTATTCTTATCTTAAGGAAAAAGGCCATGAGATTAATGGAAGTTATGATATTGATATTAACGCGCTTATTTCCAGAGTTCCTAATTTCAGGGAAGTAAGAGGCCTGGTTGATACTTTCTGCACAGAGGTTGAAAAGCTTGGTAAGACTTACATGGAGGCGATTCTTGCACTTAAGCAGGCATTTCCTGCAGCATCTCCTAAAGACGATGCTGTTGCTACTGTAGAAGATGTCATCCAGATCGGCATGAAGATGGCAGATGCCCCTGATTTTGCCTCTTTCCGTGATGCAAGAAGCGAGTATATCACAGGAATAAGAAGAGCTACAATCTATCTGACGTATAGGTTAGCTCAGCAATTAGTTGAAAAAAGCAAGCTCACTAATTTCTTGAAATCAAATTGGGGATACAAAAAAAAGGATCCTATCGACGCAGCTGTCAAAGAGTTCGAACCACTGGAAGATCGCGGCATGATTACAGAAGAAATGATTGATCCAAACAAACCTGCTGCAAATTTATTGTCTCGTGTTTACGGCGCATATAGGGATTATGTTCACAAGCTTGCTGCTGAAAAAGACCTTCCTTTGCTTAAAGGAATAATGGATGAAAAAGAAAAAAATAAATAATTATAACAAAATTTAAATACTAATTTGATTAAAATATTTCTTATGGCAACAATACTTGGTATTTTGTTTGTTCTTTTGATAATTGCGTTAGTTATTGCAATAATCTTAACAGTGATGGAAAAGATTACAAAGATTGCAATTCCCATACTGATTATTGCATTATTAGTTGTGGGTGCATTCTACTTTGTCTATGATACTGCGGATTTGCAGTTAAAGTTTGAGACAGAAAACAAATTATTCTTGTTAGAATTAGATGATTCTATTGTTGGCGCATTTTCAATTAAAGGAAACCAGGATCCTATTATCATAGATGATTTGGATGATTATCAAAACTTAAATCAAGAAGCGCTTGATGCATTGGCAATACGGTACTATAAAGTGATTATTGTCAATTGGAACACTTTTGATGATCTTCCCTCAATAACTGTTGGAGATAACTTAATCACAACACAAGAGGCAAGGATTGCTTTCAAGTCAAGCACCCCTAAAGAATTTTTATCTCCGCAGGTTGCATCATTATTCCCTACCGAAGATAGTGTCAAGAGCAGCCTGTTTAATTTGATGTTCGGCGCTGCTTATCAAAAGACTAATTTGATAGAGATGTATCGCGCAGGCACTGTTGATATTTATCCAGAGACAATGGGATTAAAGGTCATAAAATTAATACCAGAAGCATTGCTAAAAAAATTGGTGAAATAAGATGTTGGATTTTTTGAAGTTTTGGAAGAAAAAAGAGCCAGATTTCGGCGAGACACCGGACATTGCTCCGCCAGAGATGCCGGATCTAGATACAAAATTACCTGGCATGGGCGCAGAGCCAGATTTAGGCGCAAAACCGCCTGAGTTTCCAAGGCCTGCTGGCGGATTAGCTCCTGAGCAATCTCCTGGTTTTGGTGCAAGAGAGGCTCCGCTTGAGATGCCTGCATCTCCTGGAATGTCTGCTCCAGAAGCGCCTGGTTCAAACAAAGAGTTTCAGCTAGTCAATGCAAAGCTTGATGCGATAAAGGCAGGTATTGACCACATTCATGCGCGTCTTGACAAGCTGGAAAAGAAAGAAGAGAAAGAGATCATTGCTTGGAGATGAAAAAGAATTTTCTTTTTTTTGGGATTGCTTTTCTAGTTGTTGTTATTGATCAATTGACAAAGTTCATAATTACCTCTAAACTAACTTTCTCAGAATCAGTAACAATAATAAATAATTTTCTTTACTTCACTTTAATTAAAAACTTCGGCATTGGCTTCGGGCTTCTAAACAATCCTGCATCAAGATGGATTTTAATCATAATTACAATAATAATTATAGGAGTTATTCTTTATTATTACAAAGACCTTCCTAAAAAACAACTTCCTATAATTTCAACTTCATTAATTTTAGGAGGAGCTATTGGCAATTTGATTGACCGATTTTTGTTTGGTTTTGTTATTGATTTTATTGATTTCAGGTTTTGGCCTGCTTTCAACATTGCTGATTCCGCAGTGACAATTGGTGTTATCGGCTTGATTATATACTTTTGGCAGACTAAGAAATAACCAAAAAAAGCGAAACATTTATATAAAAGAAATAAAACTTATGTGTTATACTTGATTATGTTTAACCAAGAGAGGTGAAAAAAGTATGGCAGAACAAACAAAAGGCATTGCACTTGCAATTCTAGGAATCGTTGCAGTGATTGCAATAATTGGCTTGGTTCTAATGTTTGCTAAGATGAAAGATACAGGCGCAGCAGTTGCAGGTGTATACGGCGGCGGACTTAATGTTGGTCATGCTGCTAGAACATACACAGACGACAGGGTTCTGTATTCTGGAATCGTTGAGCAGCCAAACATGCCGCAGGACACGCCAGAAAGATATAAGGTAGAAGGTTCCTGGAAAACAGGTTACAGGAATTTCGGTATGTACACACCAACAGACCTGGAATTCACAGGCAACGTACCAATAAGAAGCTGCTTTGACTTTACACAGTATGCATTGGTAAATCCAAAGTATGCAGAATACAAGGATTACTCTGCTACAGCAAGCGTACAGAGAGCAATGAGTGAGTTCGATGGCAGATGCGTTAATATAAAGATTAACGGAAGAGAGCCATTCCCAGGACTTTGCTGTTACCAGCCTGCTAACGTAATGTATTAAAATTTTTTATTTTTTTATTATATTTTCTTTAATTATTCTTGAGAAAAATTAGAGATACTTGGTATTTTCAAACTCACTGAAAACAAATATTTTCTCGAAAGATTTATATATACAAATTATTTTTGTTAGAATAATAATCATAGTTAATAAAACGAGGTGATATTTAATGGAAACAAAGAACCTTACACTAACGGTTCTAGGTATAGTTATCATAACAGCTATTGTTGGACTAGTTCTGCTGTTTACTATGGCTAATACAGGCGCAGGCGTTTATGGTGGAGCTCTTAAAGGAGATCCATTCCCTTACACAAGATATATTGAGGGACAGGCCATGATTGAAACACCTGGCTGGGAAACAACATTAATTGAACCAAGCACGCAAATTTATGGCGGAGCAACAGAAACTCTAGTTGACCTAACAGAGGTTCCTAGAGAAGTTCAGAAAGACGTGGTATACAAGAGAGATCCGTATGCAAAGACAAGGACTGCAAAGATATCCTGTTCTGTCTTGAAATTCCCAAGCAATGTTTATGCCCCTAATAATGTTAATGTACAGCAGTGGCAATCATACATTGGAATGGGCAGGACCTGCTTTACAGAAACAATTGATGGCACTCCTGTAAGAGATATCTTGGGAGACTTTGCCTGCTGTAGAAGATAATCTTCTTCTTTTTTATTATTTTTATTTATTGAAATACCAAAAAGTTTATATACGACTAATGATATTTATTGAATAAATACACTCAAATTTAAAAAAGTGAGGTGAATCGTGATGGAACAATCTAAGAGCATTGCTCTGATTATAATGGCCGTTGTTGCAGTTATTGCGATAGTAGGGCTGATTCTAATGTTTACTTCTGGAAAAACAGGAGCAGGAATCTACACTAATTTTGAGGGAGACCCATTCCCATACACAAGGTGGATTGAGTACAGCCCAACAATGGAAAATCCTGCAGCATATGGTATGCTTCCAGATGGACAGCCAGCACCAAACCCACAGATGGGCGGCGCTAACCTTAAGTTCATGACTGGAACAGAGCAGGGAGTAAGTACAGCAATTCAGTATGGAAGAAACCCATACACACACATACCAACAGCACTGACGACCTGTCAGCTTCTGCACTTCCCAAATAATGTAAGAGCAGCTTTCGGCTATGGATACCAGTTATTCGTGGACAAAGCATCAATGGGATACAACTGCTTCACACAAGACAGGTACGGCAACAAGGTAAGTGACTTATTGCCTATGTACTACGGTTGCTGTGACAGATAAATAATTTTTATTTTTTCGCAAAAACCTGCTGGTTTTTGTGAATTTAGAAATCCTTAGGATTTCTAATTTTTCTCTTTCTCTATTTTTAAACAAAAAGTTTAAATACTAGTTTATTAAAAAATTAGAAATAAAGAGGTGACAAAGGTTGTTCACAACATATGAATGGATTTATGGAATAACACAGTTCTCTGCAGGCTTCTTATCCGTTGTGGCGGGTATTATCGCTTTGACCATGTTCAAGGTTGCCAGAGAGAATAAGACCTTGAGAAGCTGGAGATTCTTGATTATTGCTTTGGTCCTGTTTGCTGTTGAAGAGGTTATTGGAGCTCTTAAGACCTTTGGTATCTATTCTACGCCTCACCTGACGCACGTCATTCCATTCTTCATATTATTATTTGTTATTGCAGGAGTTATAGCACAGATACACATAACAAAGGGGTGGCTTGAATGACTGAACTTTGGGCAGCAGCTGGATTGGTCGCGCCATATTACAACTTGATCTTAGTTGTGATACTGTTTTATCTGTTCCTAAAGCTTTTTGCAACCCCTGCAAAGAATAAGAAAGTGTATCAAAAACCCTGGACACTTGTTTTTGTGGCTTTGGTAATCTTCATCATTGAGGAAGTATTGACTATCTTAAGAACAGCAGGTCTTGTTAGTATCCCTGCTCATGTGAATGGTTTTTTTGAAATGGGGATAATAATCTTGTTCATATACGCATTGTTGCTGCAGAAAGAAAGGATTAAGTATAAAAAATATTAGATTTTTAATTCTTTAAGTTTTCTTGCTATCTCTTCTAGTTCATCTTCTTTTATCTTTTCTTGTTTTTTCTCAACAGGTGTGCGCGGTTCTTGTTTCCTGATTCTTGGGGGCCTGTTTGCAATTCTGCGCAATATGCCGTCTAGGATGAATACCATCACTATTGCCCCTACTGCGAATATTGCAGGGTATGGTATTAGCTCTCCCAGCAATAATTCTGCTGCGATAGACAGCACAGAGAGTGCAAATAAGGCATATAATGAATAATACCACAGATCATGGGTCTCTTTGCCCATAAAGTGTTCTCTGATTAAGTGTATTAATAACGCGATTGTTAGTAATATTATCAAGCTGTATGTAATAAATGGCAGTATTGTTACTAGCTTGTTTTCCTTTATTTCAGGTGTTTCTGGAGTGTAAACTGGTTGTGGCGGTAGTTCAGGCTGTTGTATCGCCTGTCCTGCTGCAGGCACTGCTGGCTGTTCAATCACGCAGGTTGTTACCTCTCCTGGCTTGGAATAAGTTGTTCCGCAGTCATTCTGGTCAATGCACGTTCTTGTTTTCAGGCCGTCACTGCACTCTCCCCATTCTCCGCAGTGCCATCTTTCGCTGCATGAAGGCACAAATGTTTCTGCTGCAAGCGCCTCTTCTGTTTTTTCATACATCTGCCTTGCACCCTCTCCTGCAGGCCATCCTCCGCTCGACCTTCTTGGTGTTGGTGCAGGTCCTGTAAGTGCCAGCACACTTGCATTTGCACTATTTGCTAAATTGTCTCCTGATTCATTAGACCAGGTTACATTAACTGTATTGTTGAGGTATGTTCCATTTGCTACCGAATTAGTTATGAGCAAGATTATTGTTATTGTTCCGCTCTGACCAGCAGTGAGATTAGCTATGTTCCATACATTATTGCCTATGCTTGGTGAAGGATTTGCGCTCACGAAATTTGTTCCATTTGGATATGTTTCGTTTATTGCGATATTTAATGCAGTTCCTGGCCCTAGATTTTGGTATGTTATTGTATATGTCATCTGTTGTCCTATTGTTGCAGGACTGGGGGTTACATTTTTAGTTACATTGATTGTTGAGTTTAGCGGCACTAATGCAAATCCGCAGCAGATTGTCCAGTTATATGGGTTATTTGTGCAGTCAGATATATGCGCATTAGTGTCATTGGATATTGTTGCAAGGCAGCTTTGTGGATAGGTACAAAATCCTGGTGCAGTCGGGTCGTTTATGTATGAACATGTTAAAGTGTCATTGCTTCCGCTTATGTTTGCTGTGAAAGGATAAAATACGCTTGTGTTTGGCAGTGCGACATGTGCATTTGTGTAATTGCTTAGATTCAAGAACGGTGTTCCTGTTGTCAGTATTGTGTTTCTTCCTGAAAGATCTTGACAGCAGATACTTGTGTTGTACAAGCTCTGGTTTGCCAGCTCTGCATGCGCATTTGTTGTTGCTGACATGCCAAGCACTTTTGTCTCTCCTGGCAGGCAGGCTATTCCTGTCCTGTGTGTACAGCTGAACAATCCTTGGTTTGGAATGAATTGATAGACATAAAATGCATCTGTTGCAGCAAGGTTCTCTCCTGTGCCTGTGCAGTTTATTTCATAATAATACGGTGTTCCTTGAGTGCTGAATGTTGCAGTGTAATTATAGATGTCCGTTCCTGTGGCATTGAAGGTCATGTTTATCCATGGCCCCCAGGCTCCTGTTGTGTTTAATCTTATTTTACAGCTTCCATTTGTGTTGTTTGCAGAACCAGTTGCATTTGTAAAGTTTGCATAGAATGATAATGGATTGCCAACAAATTGCGTTGAAAAGTCAGAGTCATCCCATATTGTGAGGTTTGTTGCTGTTCCGCCAGCATATGCACTGAAGTGGTCTACTGTGAATATTATATAATCCCCCATGTCTGTGAATGGTATGTCTGTTATTTCCCATTTTCCTAGACAAGTGAATGCATCTGTGTCAAATTCTTCACAAGTTCTTATTACATTTACTGTTCCTGTTTTCTCTAGTGTTATTGTCGCTCCGCCCATGGCTATTGGGTCTATTGCAATCACTTCTGTTTTTAGTTCTTTTATCTCTCCTATTTTTGCATTTATCTCTTCTGATGCAACTGCGTTCAGGATAACTCTTGATTCTCCTTTTGTTAGTTCCACATCCACATAATCATCATCGCGGTCATAGATTTGGTATTGTCCTGCATTAAGCTTGTCGTCTATTATTTTTACAGAAGGTATTGTTTTGCCGAATTCAAAGACATCTGATGTTTCTCCGACATGCAGCTTGAATTTTGGGACTATGCCGTTGATTAATGGCACGGTTAGTGTGATTGTCTCTCCTGGAAGTGCTGTGTTCTTGGATAGCTTATAGTTTGCCCAGTGTTCTACCCATACAGGAAGTTCGTCATTTGCATTGTGGTGGAATGTTACTATTAATTCATTTGGTGTTCTTTCAACACCGTCTATTATTGTGTCAAATGTGTAGTCTTCCTCTACTTTCTTGCCCACAGATCTTCCGTTTTGGTCTTTTATTGCGTCATTTATCTCTGGCGCAGGTTCTGGCTCTGGCTCTTCAGGAGTCTCTAAAACTGTGAATGTAATTACTTTTTTTGTTGTATCCTCTCCGTCTGATGCAAATACAGATATGAATCTATCACCAATGAAATCTGGTTCAGGCGTTATTTTCAATTGCTGCCCAGATATCTCTAAGTTGATGTTGCTTGCTTCTGATGCAAGATATGTCAGTGCATCTCCATCTGGATCTGTGAAATATTCTCCTAAGAACAATACAAAGGAATCATTTTTTACTGTTGTGAATGTTGTGGTTTCTCCAGTCCACACAGGTGCTTGGTTTAATGGCTCTACTGTCTGCCCAGTTATTGTTGCGTCTTTTACAAGAGATGTTAATCCGAACACTATTGCTAGAAGAAGGAATATTATCATCAGGTCTCTTCCCATAGAGTGCCTCTTTCTCATAAGAGCCTCACCCTTTTTTTCTTGGTCTTGCACTGCCAGTAAGCGAAAAACTCATCCAGTTCTTTTTCTTTGTTTGCAGAAGCCAAAAGAACTGTTCTTCCTAATTGCTCTATTTTTATTCTTTCTAGTATTCCTTTTTTGCCGTTTCTTCCTTTTAGCGCATAGAAAAATCTAACTTTGTCTTTCTTAGGCAAATGTGTTAAAGAGTAAGTGTAAATGATTGCTTCTTTAGGATCCTCTTTTTTAGTTCCCAACTTAAACCCTCTTTGTTAACTAATTTAACAGAGATTTATAAACTTTTCTATTTTACTGATTGAAATGAAGATACTTATAGTTGAAGACGAGGAAGCTGTTCGTGATTTAATGCCGAATTATGTAGAAGGCCACGCTGTTACACTAGCAGCAGATGGTTTAGAAGGCCTTGCAAAAGCAAGAGAAATCCATCCAGATCTTATAATCAGCGATACAGACATGCCTAAGATGAGCGGGCCAGACTTCCTAGATGCTTACAAAGCTGAAAGG
>JAHWHC010000079.1 GCA_019323555.1 Candidatus Woesearchaeota archaeon | reverse complement strand
GAGTTATTGACAAGCAAAAGAAGCTGACAGACACTGAATTTGAGCAGGAATTGCTTGATTTAGGCCTGGATAACTTCAAGATCGAGAGAATCAGGCATGCAATACAATTCAGGGGCAAGCCAAGCAAGGTCCTGAAAGATATAAACGAACATTTTGCAGACATTCCTGAAGAGACAAAATTAGGAATAACTGAGATGGAGAACATATGCAGGCTAGTTCCAGAAAAATTCATTGTGTTAGATCTTTCTGTGGCCCGCGGTTTGGCTTATTACACAGGAACAGTATTTGAAGTGTTTGACAAGCAGGAGAAATTCAGAAGCATGGCAGGCGGCGGAAGATATGACAACATGGTCAAATTATTCGGGGGAGAAGACTGCCCTGCAACAGGATTTGCAATAGGCGAAGCAGTCACAACATTAGTCCTGCAGGACTGCAATAAATTGCCAAAAGCAGACCTAGGACCAGACTATTTTATCTCTATTGTAAGCGAAGATGCAAAAGAAGATGCAATTAAATTAGCGCAGAAACTAAGGAAGAAATACAAAGTGGACATTGACTTGATGGGCAGAAAAGTAAAGAAACAGTTTGAGTATGCAAACAGCATCGGCGCGAAAAAAATCATTGTCATCGGACCTGACGAAGTCAAGGCAAAAGAATACAATGTAAAAGACATGAAGACAGGAAAAGAAGAGAAGAAGAAGTTCTGAACGCGGCTATAAAAGAATGGATATTTCAAACGAAGTTGTGGACATAATAATTAAGAATGATAAAAACCAAGTTTTGCTGGTTAAACGCGCATCTACTGTGCTGCATTGTCCCAGCTGCTGGTCTTTTCCTGGCGGAAAAGTAGACGCAAACGAAAACAGAGAAACTGCTCTACGAAGAGAATTAAAAGAAGAGCTGAATGTAGCAATTACTGAAATGCACTTCTTCAGAGATTATCACTACGCGCTTGATAAGGATACAGAAGTGCATGCTTTTTATTATGCAGGGAACATAAAAGGAATTCCTAAAATTAAAAAGAACGAGATATCTGAATTTAAATGGTTTGATATTAAAAAGGAGCTGCTGAATCTCAACTGGGCGTTTAATCAAAGAAACGTCATGGAGGACTTTCTTGCTGTACAAAACCAAATAGAGTAAGGTGCTTGTACAAATCTTCTGCATCATTCGCTTTATGCAGTCCGTTAAATACTACAGTCAATACGCTACTTCCAATGTTATCTTCTTCGGGTAACCCGAACCTACCCCTCAGGGACTCATCTTCTCTTTTTTGGTATGCAGCAAAATTTCCAATATCTTTCACAAGCCGGTCTATGGTATTTCCGTCTTTGTGCGAAACAACAACTGCAAAGAACTCATCTCCCAACCCTTTAATATCATATGCCCTTGCAAAAAAATCGTTCTGATCTTTTGTAAATTCTACATAAATTTGCGGAATAAATCCCCTCCATCCGCGCAATTGCCGTGTATTAACAATAACATATCCTTTGCTGCAGAGCGCATCCAGCACATCCTGCTTATCTTCTATAATCTCTGGTTTTATAACAATCAGTGATATGTCCTGTGTATTTTTTTCTGCTTCCTGCACTTGTTCAGATTTCATTTTATTCATCATTCCGCAGGCATTCTTTAACAAGACCAGTTATGCCGCCTGCATCAAACTTGAAATGTGCAAGCAGGTCTTTTGTGGATCCTGATGTGCCTATGTCAAAGCCATGGCCATAAATTCTGCTTGGAATGCATTTTCCTGATTCCATCACAGCAGTTGCAACTGCAGACTGCAGCACATACTTATTCCCGTTATATATTGTTAGAACCGGTTTGCCTGCTTCTAAATATTCTGTAAATTTGCAGTCTAAAGATTTTGGATTAACAACATTAACTAGTTTCGCGTCTATCCCTTCTTTATGCAAAGAATCTACTGCTTCCAAAGCATGTGTCATAGCAAGACCTGATCCTACAAGCACTATGTCCGGAGCCTTGCAGTCCTGTACAACGTAGTGGTCTATTCTCTTTGGGCCTACAGAAGGCAACGGGGCCATTGATGCATGATGTATTCGGATAAAGGATGGGCCTTCATGCTTGTTAAATGCATAGTTCAAGCAATTGTACAAATCATCAACATCCGCAGGCTCTAGAAAAATCAAGCCAGGCATTGTAAGCAGTACTCCTGGCTGGCCAGTGGACTGGTGAGTAGGTCCATTGGTACCTCCGCTAAGACCTGGCTTTCCTCCAAGAATCATCATCCTGCTGCCTGCTTGGCAAATTACATTTAATTGGTCAGAGCCCCTGTATAAGAATGAATCCCCTGAATTAATCCAGATTCTTGCATTTGGCTCTGTTACAGAAATTCCATGCGCGCATGCAAAAAGGTGCTGCTCCCTTATGCCGACATCTATAAACTGCGTATTTTCACTGAAATTACATTCTTCTACAAAGTTCTGTTCAATAAGGTCTGCAGTCATCACATATAATGGAACCTGTCTTTTTGCCAATTCTGTATCTAACTGCTTAAGATAATGATTTGCAGATATTTCTAAGTTATTGCTTGGCGGGTTTGAAACTGTAATATCCAACTCCTGGATACTTGCCTTTGGCTTTTGATGCTGCAGGAATTCTAGCTTATGCTCTGAAATGTCTGGCACTGGCTGTTTTAAGATTTCCTCAACACTGCTGTCCGGGCATACTCTTAAGGTGTGATATCCGCTATAGTGCTCAGCACACCCTTCAAGTCCATTTGCTTTGATTGTGTTTGCTATCACTAACACGGGCTGCTTTGCCTGCTTAGCTTGCGTGAGAACATCCTGAATCTGCTGAAAATCATGCCCATCTTCTATCTGCAGCACGTTCCAGCCATAGCCTTCCCATATTTTCTTGATATCTCCTTTGTCAGACATGCTAGTCGGCCTGGAAAGCTGCTTTTTGTTTTGGTCCATTATGCATATCAAATTATCAAGATTCAAGACTGCAGCATGCCTTGCAGCCTCAGCAACATTTCCCTCCTGTTCTTCACCATCGCCTAGAAATACATATGTCTTGAACTCTTTGCCTTGCTTTTTCGCAGATACTGCTGCGCCAACACCATATGACAAAACCATTCCTAGTGATCCGCTAGGCGTTATGTCTACCCCTGGCGTAACTTCCATGGATTCATGGCCCTGCAGCCTTGATCCCAGCGCCCTGTACTGCAGTAGTTCTTCTTCTTTAAGCCAGCCTAAAATAGAAAATATTTTGTATCGCAAAGGTCCTAAGTGGCCACGCAGCAGCACTCTGTCGCGGTCAGGCGCAAAAGGGTTAGTTGGATCATAGTTTAAGATATCTCCAAAATACAATGCTGTCATGAGCTCTGCAGAAGATAGGCATGCGCCCAGGTGGCCGCTATTTGCATTTTGAATTATTTTCACCACATCTTTCTTTACATTATCGCATATTCTTTCTAACTCGCTGACTGGATTTTCTTCTGCTTCACTCAACTTTTATCCCCCCTGCAGGTTTATATGAAACACAAAGCGGAACTAGTTTTGAATCATCAACATAATGCGGGCTTTCTGGGTCTTTCTGTACAGGACACACATCTCTGCAGAACACATCCCTGGGCGTCTTGTTTTCATGGTACCTGCATATTTCGCTGTTTTTTGCAGTATTTAGAGTAAATACTCCATTATCGTATTTTCCAAGAGTATGCTCGCTGCCTATTAACATAGAACAACTGTATATGTTCCCATTTGGAAAGAATAGAACACGATCTGCATCCCAGGAAACACAGCTGTGTTCTTTAATTGTGTCAAGCTCAGCAGCGTCTACAAACTGAAGAGGGATTCTTAGTTTTAAGTCAGGCGCTATTTTCTTTCTAAGCGCAAGTGCAGCATAGCAATTGTCGATCCATGTTTGGGGGTCTGGAATTACATCTTGATTGTATAATGCGCGTCCAGTCCTTGAAACCAAATGAAAATTAAGCTCGTCAATGTTTAATTCTGCAGCAAGACGCACCATCTGCGATGCAAAACCTGCATTATTTTTTGTTGCTGTGAAAGTGACTTTGGTATACATTCCCAGCTCAACAGATTTTTTAATATTCCTTATTGCAATATCATACAATCCTGGCATGCCGCGGGACAAATCGTGATTTGTTGAGTCCGGAGCGTCGAGACTTACACAAAGTTTATCTAAACCGGTGAAAGCAGGATTTTCAAAAAAGGAAATATCAAAAGAGCCATTTGAATCCATCGCAATTATTTTGAAGTTCTTTTCTTTTGCCAATTGGATTATCGCCAATAAATCTCTGTGCACTGTAGGTTCGCCACCAATAAGCGTGAGGTCGTATGCACCTGCGGCTTTGGTCCAATCTAAGATCCTGCTTATGTCTTCTAGAGAGAAATCCTTTCCTTCCGGGTCGCCCATCAGACAAAAGGGACATTCAAGATTGCATCGTTCTGTTATGTACAGAAAAACCTTATTCAGATTGCCGTTAAAAAATTCTTCCAGACTCCGGGTTTCTTGTGTTTTGCATATTTTTGTTCCCTGCATGAGTACACATATAATTGCGAATCTATAAAAACCTTTGCCAAGTATAAGTATTATAATCATTATAATAAGTATATACTTATACTAATTATATAAAATTAAAGCAAAAGGTTTTTAAATAAAAGAAGCATATCTGTGAATATGATCCGAAAAGTCACCAAGGCGGGCATAGATACTTTAACCATCAGTTTGCCGAGAAAATGGGCCAGGGAATACGATCTTTCTCCAGGGGCGGACATCCAGGTAGATGTGGCCGGACCCGTTCTAACTGCGCGCCCTACACAGATTTCTTCTGAGAAAGATGTGGAGATAGAGCTTAAAGAAATACAGTCTCAGCCTCTAAGAACTCAAGCAAGCCTAATAAGAACCATTGTAGGAAGCGCATATAAGGCAGGATATGATAATATCACACTCCACTATTCAGACAAAAATGCTTTAAAAAAAATACTTCAAAGAACAGAACTTTTAATGGGGCTTGCCCTTATCGCAACATCAGAAAAGAGCTGTGTCATTAAAAGAATCCTTAAAGAAGACCCTGCAGAGTATCCTCAAATTAAAAGAAAGTTTTTCTATATGATCCTGCACCATGTAACTGAATTCAAGGATGTGTTATCAAATAAACAAAAAATATCTAACGAAGATGTTGCAAACTTTCGCGCGAATATAGAGAAAATCAGCGATTTTCTTAAAAGACTTCTTATTAAAAACCCCTCTGCGAATCCTAATGAGCTTAAACAAAATCATGTTATAGTAAACAATCTAGAAAAAATAGCGAGAGAGTACATATACCTTGTTAATTATGTTAATGAAAAAAATGTAAGCCTAAGCAAAGCAACGCAAGCCTACTTTAAAGATACCTTAGATATGCTGGAATCCTTCCGAGACCAGTATTATGATTTTGATTTAACAAAAATCTATGCCCTTGCAAATAAAAAGAATGAACTTTTGTTTGTTCAAGGATACAAATTGCTTAGAACATGCGACAAAAAAGAAACACCTGTAGTGTACCACCTAATGAGCATTGTTAAAAGAATCTGGGACATGGGCGGCCCTCTTGTTGCGCTGAACTTAAAGCGGACAGAGTTATAGCTGTTCTTGGTAATGCAATACAATAAGTTTTTAAAACACCTTAAATTCTTTTCAAAATCATGTGGGATATATTTGCGAGGACAGCATTCAAGGCAATACTTGCAAAGTTTGGGCAGGAAGGAATGACTTTGCAGGAAATAATAGAGAAAGACAGAGAGATCTTCAATTCAGACATAGAAGGACATTTTTCTGATGAAGGTATTGAAGGATTAAAAAATGCTGTAGAGGCAAGAAACAGCAAGTATTTCTTAATACCTGGAACAGTAAGCAAAGAGTGGGCAGAGTCAACAATACAGATTGCTATTGATGAAAAAATAGCAAAGCCATATGACCCAAGAAAAGCAGTCGGCGATTGGGGAGAGACGATTGTCAGAGAGGCATTTAACCTTGTTTCAACAGAGGACGAAGAGCAGCCAGATTATTTATCAGAGGATGGCTCTTTTTATGTTGAGGTAAAGACATCAGCATTTGATAATGGCGGAATCATAAAAGGAAAGCAGTTAGCAAGATTTGATGAACAAGTCAACAAAAGAAGATTTTATGCATTTGTTTTCCACCAGATACCAACAGCAATAAGACTGAGAAAAAAATATCGAACAACAGGAAGGCTGTACTCTGCTCTTGCCCTTAAATCACTTTATTTACTGCCATTCAGCATTGTTGCAGCACATTTTAATGCATCAAATAAAAAACCATACCGCAAAGGAGATGTTTTTGCTCAATTAACTGAACAGCAGGCAGAAGGTATCTGCACAGGAGACTATGGAATGTGGGGCCTGCATCTTAAAATTGCACCAACAACGTATTCTAGGCGAAGACTTCACGAAAGAGTGATTTTAATAACAAACGGCGGAATGCTGGAAGACAGAATCGCAAAATCATTCAATCAGGAAGTTATTGAAGCTGCAGCACGAACTCTTGAAATCGATTAATTTATATATAAAATCATCAAAAACAGGATTATTACAGGGGTGAGTAGAATGAATAAAAACACAAAATACGCAAT
Source organism: Candidatus Woesearchaeota archaeon (assembly GCA_019323555.1). Classification (GTDB taxonomy): domain Archaea; phylum Nanobdellota; class Nanobdellia; order Woesearchaeales; family ARS49; genus WJJT01. The sequence goes on along the minus strand of JAHWHC010000079.1, from coordinate 3,490 downwards.
AATAGGCATAGTTGCAGTACTAATAATACTATTGGCATTTGGATACTTCAAGATAACCGGAAGTCCAACTGTTGAGGCATTCTTGAACATCTATCAAGGCGATGTCAAGGTAGACCATGGCCAGGGCTGGGTAGGCGCAGCAGATGGCATGGACCTGGCGCTTGATGACAGAGTAAGGACAGAAGCAAATTCTGAGGCAGCAGTAGTGCTGCATGAAAGCGTAATAATAAGCATGGATGCAGAGACAGAGATATTCATAAAAGACCTTGCAAGATCACACCTAAAGGCAGAACAGCCAGGCGGATCAACATGGAACAAATTCACAGGACTTGCCGGAGTTGAGGGACTAAGCATTGAGACACCAACAACAGTGGCAACTGTAAGAGGAACTGACTTTGGTGTTGACACGAATGAGATTCTTGTAGGAGAGGGAGAGGTAGAAGTAGATTACAAAGGACAGAAATACACAATACCTGCAGGCAAAAAAGCAGTATTAAGAGACGGAGAGCTAGTTATTGAGGATTTAACACCAGAAGACTGGGCAAAAATCAATGGAAAAAGAGGAAACATCATCAAGACACTCAAAGTATTAAGGATGAGAGAGGTAGAGAAACATCCATTCCTTGCACAGAGACTGAAAAAACAGTATGGCATAACAGATGAAGAGATCAAGGAATACCTGGAGAGAGCAGACAGAGGAGAGTTTGACCTTGATGAAGTAGAGAGAAAATCTCCTGTAAAGATGGAATCAGTGAAAAAGATAAGAGAATTCACAGAAGAGATAATAAAACTCTATAACTTGATGAAATGAGCGCAATAAAACTAAAAAACTGCATCTACATTGCAGTTATTTGTTCTTTTATTCTAACTTTATTATTTTATGTCGGCTTTTTTTCTAATATTCAATTGAAATTAAGTGATAATCTTTATGGCGGCAAGGCACCGCTGAACACAATCGCAATAGTTGCAATAGATGATAAGAGCCTTCAGGAGATAGGCAGATGGCCCTGGGACAGGGAAGTGTTTGCAAAGACAATAAAAAACATCAATTCAAGCAAGACGATAGGGATAGATGTTGCGTTTTTTGAGGAATCTGAGGAAGATGAAACATTAGGCGCTGTGCTTTCTGATAAGGTTGTCATTCCTGTGGAATTCACGTCGTTTGCAAAAGATAACGGCAAAATAATTGGAAAAAGAGTATTAAAACCCGTGCCTGAGCTAAGCAAAGCAAAAACAGGGTATGTAAACATTGTAACAGACAAAGACGGCGTGACAAGGGCAGTAAACATGGACATAAGCAATGAATATGATAACTTTGCGCAGGCAGTATACAAGCATTATTGGGGAAAAGAACTGCCAGAAAAATCCAGCAGATTCTTGGTAAACTTTGCAGGAGTGCCAGGAAGCTTCAAGTATTACTCTTTAACAGACGTCTACAATGGAAGAATTAACCCAGATGAATTCAAGAATAAATTAGTGCTTATAGGAGCGACATCTCCTGACATGCATGATGATTATTTTGTGCCAACATCAAAAGGAAAAGCAATGCCAGGAGTAGAGATACATGCAAACACTATCCATACAATGATAAACAAGGATTTCCTTAAAGAACAGCCAAAATGGAGTGTTATTTTATTGATGCTGCTTGCTTCCTTAGGCATTTCCTTGATAATTTACAGATTTAGGATAAAAATCACCACAATAATAGCACCAATAATACTGCTTGCTTATTTATTCTTAGCAATCTATGCATTTGAGTATGGAATAATCATGAACTTAGTATTTGTTCCTTTAGCAATAGTATCTACATACACTTTTGAGGTTGTGTATTTGTACTCTGCAGAGAAAAAAGAGAGAGAAAAGACCATGGGAGCATTCTCAAAATATGTTTCCCCAGCAGTTGTTGATGAACTGATGAAAGATCCTGAAAAATTGAAATTAGGCGGGGCAAGAAAAGAGATAACCGTGTTTTTCTCTGACATCCGCGGATTCACAACAATATCTGAGAAGCTTTCTCCTGAGAAACTGGTCCATATCCTTAATGAATATCTGACTGCGATGACAGACATTGTCATGAAGCACGAAGGTGTTGTTGACAAATACATCGGAGATGCAATAATGGCTTTCTGGGGCGCTCCAATGAAACAGCCAGACCATGCAGAGATGGCTTGTTCTACATCAGTAGATATGATAAAGAAATTAAGTGAGTTGAGAAAGAAATGGGCTGCTGAAAAGTTCCCTGAGATAAATATTGGAATAGGTCTTAATACTGGTTTTGCAGTCATAGGAAACATGGGCTCTTATGAAAGATTTGACTACACTGCAATGGGAGATACCATTAATTTAGGCTCTAGATTAGAGGGCCTGACAAAATCTTATGGTGTGCAGATTATTGTGAGTGAGAGCACTAAAAAGGCAGTTAAGAATAAGTTTATTTTTAGAAAATTAGATTTAGTCCGAGTCAAAGGCAAGAATAAACCCATCACAATCTATGAATTGATCTGCAGATCTAATGAAGAGCATGATTCAGACAAGATACAAGCCTATGAAGAAGGATTAAAGCTTTATTTAGACCAAAAATGGGATAGAGCAATCAAGGAATTTGAAAAAGTCAATGATTTTGCATCAAAAGAATTCATCAAAAGATGCAAAGAATTCAAGAAAAACCCTCCTCCGAAAGACTGGGACGGCGTGTGGGTGATGAAAACAAAATAATTTAAATATTAGTTATGTCTAAATGCAGATAAAATGAAAAAAGAGGTATTAGCAGAAGTAGGATTAAGCAAGAACGAGATAGAAGTCTACCTGAAATTACTTGAATTGCGCACAGCAAAAGCAATGGAGCTTGCAAAAGCAACAAGACTGCACAGGCCAAATGTATATGATGCACTAAGCAGGCTTGTGAAAAAAGGGCTGGTTGGCCATTATACCAGAGAAAAAACAAAATACTATGAAGTTGTTGATCCAGAACAATTGATGAACCTTCTAAAAGCAAAAGAGCTTAAACTTCAAAAAATAATACCTGAACTGAAGATAATGCAGTTCCAGGCAAAGCCTCCAAGCAGCGTCACAATACTAGAAGGAATAGCAGGAGCAAGGAAGACGCTGATGGACCTAGTCACTAATACCAAAGAACTTTATGTCCTAGGAGCTCCGCAAGACCTTCCAAAAGACCTTGGAGAAGGCTGGCTAAAAGAGTGGCACAACAGAAGAATATCCAATAAAGTCATGTTCCACCACATAGTAAATGAAGACTATCCAGCGCATAGAGTGAAGATAATACGGAAATTGAAGTATGCAGACATACAATTCCTTCCAAAAGAATACAGTGCTCCGAATTCTTTGTTTATCAATGACAATGGAGTAACACTAATGTTCCAGCACCCATTCATGTGCATAAATATTGTAAGACCTGATGTTGCAAAATCATTTAAGCAATATTACAAAATGCTGTCAAAGATAGCAATGAAGAAAGCACCGCAGGAGAAGT
>JAHWHC010000078.1 GCA_019323555.1 Candidatus Woesearchaeota archaeon | reverse complement strand
GTCAACAACAGACTTGTCAAAAATATGTTTTTGTGCTTTTTCATAATCACTCCCTAAGCTTCATCTCTGACTCAATCACTTGATAAGGAGTCAAGCCAGGCTTCTTGATATCATAATTCAAAACCAAAAACGGAGTCTCTGAAACACCATAAAACATCTCTAAAAACTCCAGCTCTTTTGAATAGCCTGCCTCAACAGCAAACACATGAATGTTATGCTCTTCTACTAATGCATCAAGTATCTTTCCCTGCTCCTTAGAGTTTTCATCATCCTGGCTGTACAAAAACAAAACAATAGGGGTTGTGAAATTGCAATCCTTATTCAAATTAGCATAAAGAATATATGTCTTTATCTGCATCAAGTGATATTTCAATTTAAGAAAATTATAATTTGCCTCTCCTAAATCACTCTTTGCAGTCTCTGTACCAAGAAGTTTACCAAGCTGCCAGAGCTCTCCTGACAGGGCAGCAAGCCGGGTCTTAGCCAGCTCGCAGTTCTGGTCAAAATCAGCAAGAAGCTCCTGCTCCAACAGGTAAGACTCTGTTGAGAGTTCACTCTGCTTAAGAACCTTATCAACTTCTTTTGTCTCTGGATTGCTCACTAAATTGCCAATTATTATTCCAACAACAAAAACAATGCATAATGCAAATATGGTACTTAGAAAGACTTGTTTTTTTGCCATGTTTATTTCTCAGCCCCCTCATAAATATACTCATAAATCACAACATAAGAGTTCTCTTGAACCTTTTTAAAAGTTTCGGCATTAGTCAATAAAAAATCAAGGCCTTTTTCTTTTTTATCCCACACAAGGCCATCATAAAAGTTCTTTGTGATTACTACATACTTAACATTGTATTTGGAGAGCAGTTCTCTTGCCTTGTCCAGGTCATCTGTCTCAAAAACCTGCTTTGAATCAAAGTACAAATCATTAACATTAGGGGTGTGAGGCAGCAAACCATCCATGATTACCGGCCTTTTAGAGACAAATTCAATCCAGAAGCCATTAGAGTAATGTGAAAAGACAACATCTGCTTCTTCTGAATTAAGATTCAACCAAATCATAGAATTTGTAAGGGGGGTGTTTGGGAGTGCTGCCTGCAGACTGAAAACAGTTGTGAATGCAGAGAACAACAACCCGCAAAACAAAATAATAAGGGTAAAGTCACGCAAGATCCTGAGGCTCCACCGCATCTTGGCAAAATGCACAAAAGCAATGCCTGCGAGAAACACTATGACCAAGTTGGAATAAATCAATAGACCAGTATTAAAAAAAGAATAGACAATAAGCAGTATAGAGAAGGCGTATAACAGATAATATTTTCTTTTATATCTCCAGACAAGAGTGTAGCCGACCAGGGCCAGAAGGGCGGCAAAAACACTTATTCCTGCAGCACCACCCAGGTCTGCAAAAAAAGAGGAGAGCATATCTGCTGTGACAAATCCTGCTTTTTCTGAAGCAAAGTAAACAGGCAGAGAGTAAGACAGCATAACAAAAATAATTGCAGCAATAATCAAATAACCCTTGCGCAGCCTTTTCTTGTACCTGAATGCATAGAAAAAAACAATAAATGCAGAAATCAGTGCATGAGATGTGCCAAACATTGCTGCAATGCTGAAAAATATCAAGGAGAGCGCAGTATTAAGAGTCCCTTTTTTCATCAAGAAAAACAAACCAGCAAGATTCAGCGCCAAAATAAAACATAGCGGGGTAGAGACATTAAAAGTATAAATAAAAACAGGAGACAAAACAAATATTCCCACCATCACGAGCTTTGTCCAGGCCGCAATCTTCAGATTAGACAGGATTGAATAAAGTAAATAGACACACAGCAGGCCAAGCAGCAAAGGCACTATCTTTGAGGCAGACACTGCACCAAACAATAATGCAAAGCACGCCAAAAGTGCATGATATGGATTAAAAACATAATCTCGCTCATTAACAACAAGAGTGTCTGTCTCTGGAATGCCCTCCTGAGCCATCTGCTCTGACATCCTTGCATGATAGTAAGATTCATCCCCTATCAAGTATACATTGCCATCAAGAGCCCGCAGCACAGAAGGAAGCATCAAAAAAAGCAAAGCAACTATCAAAATCCACTTTGCATACTTCTTTACCTGCCTGCTCATTTTATCACCGTCAATTCACAGCCTTTTCTTTGATAGATCTGCACGTCTTTATCATAAACTTGCTCGAAACACTTGCCAATATAGCTAAGCTCTTCTTTATCAAACATAGCCCTGGCATTATCTGAAAAATAAATATAATCTGCATCGTACTTATCCAATAAGCTAACAACCTCTATCTCAAGATATGCAGTATACATCCTCTTGACATCAACAAATCTCTGTTTTGCGTCTTTCTGGAGCAAGAACCTGCTATCCAGAACATTGCGCCTCTCTGCAACTGCTGCAATAAGGTTGCCTTCGTCAGGGACTGCAACAACAACGGCATCTGCAGGCGTGTTTTCATTAATCCACTTCAAAGCATCCAGCTCTTCAGAAGAGATGTCCTGCGCATTGTTCAGGGCCATCGCAACAGAAGGATAAACAGAAAACACAATCATGCCTATAAAAACAAGCGCAACAAAAAGATATAAAAAATTAGAGACGCGGGACTGCTTGACATAATCTATGAAATACTGGAACCACTGCCCTAACAAAATAACAAGAACAATACCAAACACCATCAAGCCTATATTCAAGTTAATCAGCCTAAGCCAGAGCAAGAGTCCTGCAGCAGCTGCAAAAGAAATTATCAGATAAATCTGCCTATCTTTTTTCTTAAAAGAAAACAAGTAAATAACATATAATCCCAATACAAAAGGCAAAACACCGGTATTATATATAACTCCTAGTATGCTTGCCTCTGCAAAATAATTATTCAAGATGTCTGGAGGAATGTTCTGCCAGATAACAGCAGGACCATGAAAAACAAGAAGCTTCTTATACATTATGAAATGCGCCCACAAAACAAAGAAAATAGAAAACAAAGAGACTTCCCACTCTTCCCTGTTCTGCTTAAGTTTTTCTATCAATATAAGCGCGAGATAAATAAACAAGCCCAAGACAAATAACAAAATCAAGGGATGCATCACAGTAAGAACAACCAGCAAAACCAAATAACAATAAAGCCAGGGCTTTTCCTTGATATTCATCAAGGCATAAATCATAAGAAACATCAAAGGAATCACGACACTCAGGGGACTCAATTCAGTCACAGTATCTGCAAAAAACACAGGAACAAAACCGGATAGAACAGCTACTGCAAGCGCAACAAAGGAGTTATTTGTTATTTTTTTGACTATCAAATAAACAAATAAAACCAAAGAAGCTGCAAAAATATTCGTGACTATCTTGGCAGCTAAAATAGCAGGCAAAAACAACGCAAAAAAAGCAATCAGGTAATGAAAAACCGGACTGAAGATATAAGTTCTTCCTGAAAAGCTCAGGCTGTCCTCAAAAATAGGGAGGCCAGTATCTCGAATATTCTCTATCTGGCGCAGATGAAAATAAGAATCGTCTGAACTAAAATAAGGGATGCTAAACGCAAAATACAATCGCGCGGCAAGGACTATTGCAAACAAAACCACCAACAATGCCACTGTACGCTTAGACATGGTATATTCTCTAAATTCAGGCTGTTTAAATAGGTTTTGGTCGGAAATATTGCAATTAAAAAGACACAAAGTATTTAAACACAGAAAGCATCACAAAAGGCATGGAGAAGATATCAAGCGGCACAAAAATAATGGACGACCTGCTGGAAGGGGGATATGAAAAAGACGCAATAACAACAATATACGGGCCAGCAGGAAGCGGCAAGACAAACCTGCTGCTGCTTGCAGCAGTTGAAACAGCAAAAAACGGGCAAAAAGTCATCTACATAGACACAGAGGGCGGCTTCTCAATAACAAGGCTTAAACAAATCGTGCCAAAACATGAAAAAATAATGGGCAACATCCTGTTTTTCAAACCAACAACCTTTGAGGAGCAGAAAAAAGTGTTTGAAAAACTAAGAGAGCTTGCAAACACAAAAATCGGACTGATAATAGTCGACACAATATCCATGCTTTACAGGCTGGAGAGAAGCGGGGACGGAGTAAAAATAACAAACAGAGAACTGGGGGGACAGATGTGCGCATTAACTGAGATAGCAAGAAAGAAAAACATACCCATACTGATCGCAAACCAGGTATATTCCCCATTTGAATCAAAAGAACAAGTAAAAATAGTCGGCGGAGACATAATGGCGTATGGCAGCAAATGCCTCATAGAGCTGCAATCAGGATCAAAAGGCCTCAGAAAAGCAATACTCCGGAAACACAGGTCAATAGCTGGAGAGAAAGAGACCATATTTAGAATAGTAACAAAAGGAATAGAAAAAATATAGATTTCACTCTTCTGTGAAATCGTCTATTGTAAACTTAGGCTCTTCTGTTGTACCAAGAATGCCTTTGTTTCTCAAATATTCCCTTGCGAGAATGTAGAAGAAAAGCCCTAAAGACTTCTTACCCTTATTATTGCAGGGAACAACAAAATCAATATCATTAGACTGATTGTTTGTGTCGCACAAAGCAATAACAGGAATACCAATGCTCTTCGCATCCTTGATAACGTTCCTGTCAGGCCAAGCATCTGTAACTAAGATGATTTTGACCTCCATATAGTTATCCAGCGCAGGATTAGTCAAGATTCCAGGCGGATACCTGCCTGCAAAAACATGAACGCCTGTTGCCCTTCCAAAAGCCTTAACAGCTTTCCAGCCATTTTCTCTTCTACAGGATATTAAAATATCCTCTGGCTCATAATTTGAGAGCATATTCGCTGCTAGAGCAATTCTTTCATCAATCTTCTGCAGGTTTAACACTGATAGACCATCTGGCCTGGTCTTGTAAATAAAAGGAGCCATATACTTTGTCTTAAACTTTGTACCAATATGTATCCCTGATTTCAGGTATTTCTCCTGCGGAACTAAAAATGATTCTTCTGCCATATTATTTTCCTCCGACTGTATTTTTTATGACCTCAACAGCCATTGCTTATGATCCAAGTAAGCTCATAAGCGTTGGTAATACGACTAAGAATTGCGAGTTTGTTTATAAAGGTTGCGGATTTAAGGCAAACTCAGCAACATCCTCATAAACAGGACCTTCTGGAGTTAATTCACTCTTGATTAATTTGAAAGATTTAACAGAAAATTCAAACTCTTTAGCAGGAATTTTCTTTAGCTTTTCCAGGAAATCTTTCTTGTCCTTAACAAACTTAACCCTTGCCAAGGTCAAATGCGGATGAAATCTAGTGTCTTTAGGAAACAAATCTGATAAACTGTTTTCAATCTCTTTCTGCAAAGCAACAATATTCTCTTTAGGCTCAAGGCCAATCCAGACCACACGAATCATCTTCTCATCAGGAAAAACACCAATGCCTGCAGTTTTTGCAGTGAACTGCGTGAAATTGATGTTTGACAAAAGCGCTTTTATTGTATCCACCTTATCGTCATCAACATCACCAAGAAACTTAAGAGTGAGATGAAACTCTTTCACTAAATTAATCTTAGAATCCTCTGGCAAGTGCTTTTGTAAATCTATTAAATAATCCTTCACTTCTTCAGAAACATCAAATGCAATGAACAATCTCATTTTAAAAAAAGATGAAAAAATTAAAAATTTACTCTGTGTTTTCCTCTTCTGCAGGAAACTCAGGCTCTTCTACTTCTTCAGAAATTTCCTCAGAAACCTCTTCTTCAGCAGGAGCTTCTTCCTCAGCAGGAGCTTCTTCGCCAAAGTCTTCTGTGTCTTCTTCAGGAACTTCTGGTTCTGGCTCTGCTTCTTCAACAGGCATCTCCTCTTCTGGAGCCTCTTCCATTGGCGCTTCCTCAGATACTTCAGCACCCTCTCCAACAACTTCTGCAAAACCTACTTTCCTCAATACCCGCGTTACCTTAACCTTAACACGATCTCCTTCCTTGACGCCAGGCACGAACAATACAAAACCATCTTTTCTGGCAATGCCATCGCCTTTTTCGCCAACAGCCTCGATTTCTACTTCTAATATATCGCCCTGGTTAACAGGCGGTTTGGGCCCAAATCCTCTGCGCGGCCCTGAATGACTTCTTCTTTCCATATTTCATTTCACCTAACTAATTTAGCTAATCTTGTGCATCAGCACAATACACTCAAAAATATCAGCAAGATATATAAATTTATCTAAAGAAAAAAAGAGAAAATCAGGCATCTTTAATGCCTGCCTCGTCTATCATAAATACAGCCTCATCCTCTGCAAGATTAGGGGCATCAATCATCTTGGCAACTCTTGAGCCTTTCTTGCCACGGCGCAAGTAAACCCTGTATGTTGAGTTATGGCCCACAACATGACCGCCGATAGCTTGAGTAGGGTCACCAAAAAACATGTCTGGCTTTGCCATGACCTGATTTGTGACATAAACTGCAACATTATACCTGTCTGCAACCTTAATCAAGGCGTGCATGTGCTTGTTTAATTTTTGCTGCCTCTCTGCCAAAGTGCCCCTGCCAATAAACTCTGCCCTAAAGTGGGATGTCAAGGAATCAACAATAATCAACTTAACATTGACGCCCTGCTTCTTGATCAAGTCCTCTGTTTTTTCTGCAAGAAGCATCTGGTGATCTGAATTAAAAGCTCTTGCGACTTTTATGTTTTTCAGGAACTCTGCAGGATCAACATCAGGATCAATGCCTTTTGCCATCTGCACAATACGCTCCGGCCTAAAGGTGCCTTCTGTATCAATAAACACTGCTACGCCGCCTGCTCCTCCTTTTTCAATAGGGAGCGCGCATCTGGCTGCAAGAACATGCGCCAATTGGCTCTTGCCAGAACCATACTGGCCGTATGCCTCTGTAATGGCTCCAGACTCAACACCGCCGCCAAATAATGTATCCAACTTTTCGCTTCCTGTTGTAATCTTAACCACCTGTCCTCTTTTTTCAAGCATTACCTCTCCGCTCTCAAAATTCATCTCAAGATTAGCCCTTGCAATAGAGATGACTTTTTTTGCAGTGGCTTCTGACATCTCTGCAGCGCCAACTAATTCACCAGGAGTTGCCACAGCAATGCTCATCAGGTCACAATATCCTGCATTGTTTAATTTCTCAATAGTCGCAGGACCAACGCCAGGGAGCTGATCCAATGATTGTACTTTTTTTTCAACTACTTCTTGTTGTTCAAGTTCTTGTTCCATATTATCACCTTTTTGTTCTTTTTTCATATTCACCACCAAAAATAAAAAAAGAGGCCTTACGCCTCTTTTAGTGACAGATGCTCAAATGCCTTGCCTATCACAACCAAAGCCTTTGGTAAATCATTAACGTTCAAGTGGCTGGTTGATTTCCACTCGCCGCTAGCATCTTTGTATCCTTTTTCAAAGGAGACACTGCTAAACTCGTTTCCTTCCTTGCTTTGGTTTTTCCAGACAGTGGCGCTTATTGCGCCTGCCCTAAACTTTTTCTCAGG
>JAHWHC010000077.1 GCA_019323555.1 Candidatus Woesearchaeota archaeon | reverse complement strand
CTGTTCTTTGTGACAAAAAAAGGAACTGTGAAGAAAACAAGCCTGGATGAATTCTCAAAACCAAGAAAAGGAGGAATCATAGCACTAGGCCTGACAGACGACGACGAACTAATCAATGTAGACTGGACAGACGGCAACAAAAAAATCATAATCGCAACAGAGCAAGGAATGGCAGTACACTTTGATGAAAAAGACGTAAGGCCAATGGGAAGAACTGCAAGAGGAGTCATAGGAATAAAACTAAAGAGACACGACAACGTGGTCGGAGCAGTTGTTGCAGAAGCGAAGAAAACATTGCTAACTGTGACAGAGAAAGGATACGGCAAAAGAACACCCATAGAGGACTACAGACTAATCAGCAGAGGCGGAGTCGGTGTAATAAACATAAAAGTCACAGACAAAAACGGCAAAGCAGTGGCAATAAAGAGCGTAGCAGATGATGATGAAATCATACTGATAAGCCAGAACGGCATAGTCATAAGAACAGCTGCAAAAGGAATAAGCATAGTAGGAAGAGCAACACAAGGGGTAAGAGTGATGAGACTAGAGAGCAAAGACAAACTAGTGGCAGCAGCAAAAATAGCACAAGAAGAAATCTAATGAAAGCAATAGTTCTCACCAACAAAGGCCTAGAAGACATCTCTGCAAAAGAAATAAAAGAGATAATAAACAAAAAAGCTGAAATTCACGACGGATTCTTGATATTCGAGGCAGAACAAAAAGAGATAATAAAAATCTGCTACCTAGCAAGATCTATAACAAAAGTAATACTGTTGGTTGACGATGTACAAAAATGGATAAAAGGAAAAACATTTGCAGTAAGAGGAAAAACAGAGTTTGCAGAGAAACATGAAATAAAAGGAAAAGTTGACCTGAAAAATCCAGACATAGAATTCTACGCAATAAATGAGACATACTGCGGAATAGACTTAACAGGGGAAGACCTGGCAAAAAGAGAGTACAGGATATTTTTAGGATCAGAGAGCATCAAAGGAAACCTGGCATATGCATTAGTCAGGTTATCAGAATATTCTGCAGAAAAAAGATTAGTAGACCCCTATTGCAGGGACGGAATAATACCAATAGAGGCTGCACTCTATGCAGTAAACATGTCTCCGCATCACTACAAAAAAGACAAGTTCAACTTCTTGAAACTGTTTGATACAAACTTAGAGGAATTTGATGATATCAAGAAAGTAAAGACAGAAATAAATGCAATGGACCTGAAAATAACAAGCATAAATGCTGCAAAGAAAAATGCAAAGATTGCAGGAGTGAACAAGAACATAAACTTCGGCAAGATACAAACAAATGACCTGGAACTAAAGTTCGAGGAAAACTCTGTAGAGTGCATAGCAACAATGATGCCGCAGCTGGCAAAACTGTCTGAAGCAAAAATCAAGGAGATATACAGAGAATTTTTCTATAATGCGGAATTCATACTCAACAAGAAAGGGAAAATAGTTCTGTTGGTGAGGCCACACAGAAAAGAACTTCTTGAACAAAAAGCAAAAGAAAACAAATTAGAGCTAAAAGAAGAACGAAACATCAAAATAGGAAAGGAAGAATGGAAAATCCTAACTTTCATCTGTGTTTCTTAGTGAGTTGTCTTGCTCTTCTGTCATAGAGCGGATTCTTATACATCTGATATCTGCCATTTCTATCGCCTGAATTATGTCCATTGCTGTGTCCATTGTAAAATGAATCAATTCTTCTTAATGCTTTAACGACGCCTTTTCTCTCTATTGTCTTTAATTCTGCTGGCGCAAGATACTTCTTTATTCTTGCAGCCATATCTTTTGCCTCTTTTTCAGGAGGAATTGGATTTCCATTTCTAGAGGCTGGATCAACGCGATACAGCAAGTTGTTTATTCCTACTCTGTATGTGTTAGCATTAAGTCTTGCAACAGGAAGTAACCTGTTTAGTTCTATGTCTTCTCCTGCAATATCAAGTGCATCAAAAACACGATTGTGCTCTTTAGCAATTTTATCTAGTTCTTCTAGAGAAATAAGGTCCTGCATAAACAACACAACATGGTTCTTAAAGTGCTCATTATAACATTTTCCATGATAGATGTCAGTCAACACATCTACTTGTTTTCGCAATTCAGGAGCAATTTGCGCAATATCCATTGCTTTGTAAACTTTTTTTCTAACATCCTCGAACTCTGAAACAAGCCCTTGAAATGCAAGTCCCTTAAGACTTGGAAGAAGTGCACTAGCAAAGTGCTTGTTAAGCTCTCTGGTTTGTTTATGCTTTTCTTCAGGAGTGTAATTTGCTAACTCAAGAATCTGTTCAGCCCTCTGCATTGCAGAAAGCACTTCAGAAGCAATACTTGGCTTTCCTCTAATACTTCTAAGATAAGTTTTTGCAAGACCAACCATGTGTTGGTGAACGGCTGTGGTGTATTCTTCAGGATTAAGCTTTTCACCTAAGAGCTTTTCCTGACTTTTTGCAACATTGTGAATAATAAACGCAAGATTTACCGGATCAACACCATGTTGTGCATAAACAAGAGCTGCCTGGTTCTTTCCAACTGTGTAAAGGGCATCCTTAATTTTTTCAGGAGAAAACCGCTCTTCTTGCGGAAGGCCTGAATTCTGTTCTGTAATGTCTTCTAAGCTTTCAGTAATAGCTTCAAAATCGCCAGCGTTCATCTGATTTTGGAGCTTCTCAACCCGGTCTTTCTGAGCCAGTACTTTCTGGAACAAAGCCCTGCCTTCTTTATCTGCCTTTTCCTGAGCTTTTCTTTCATTAACTACTTCTCTCCAAATCTGCCAAGCTCTCTTCACATAATAAAATGGTTGTCGCATTGTATTGTCTTCACCCCGAATATGTCATATTATGACTTTATCCTTTATAAATCTTTCGCTTTTTCACCACTCTCAAGTGAATAATTAAAAGGTGTTAAACTGGCTTTAGAAGGGCTGAAAAGGCTAAATTCAAGCATTCTGGGCTTTGTAAGCCTATTTTCAGGGCTCGCGTATAGATACATTTAAATACTAAGAAGCACTACTATATGTTGGGTTGGGAAAGCACGTGGCTTACGGTATTCAATAGGGAACTGAGGCACGCTCAAAAATCAGAGATTTTTGGCTGGCCCCAATTTTCTGACGAAAATTGAGGAAAGTCTGCCCACCACTAAGAAGGCCACTTTCGAAAGGAAGATCCAGCAATGGATGGCAACATCACAGAAACGAAACGGCCCTTATTCGCTATGAGGCTGCGACACCCTGGCGACAGAGGTT
>JAHWHC010000076.1 GCA_019323555.1 Candidatus Woesearchaeota archaeon | reverse complement strand
TCTTTCCACCTTCACTCATTACTATTCTCTCAAGCTTTCTGTGCGCTTTTTTTAGTTTACTGTCTTCACTCATCGTAATCACCAAATAGTTCTACCCCTCAGAACTACTTAAATCATAGTTGTTATTAAGAATAACAACAACTTTATATACTTCCTGTATCTCATATTAAATATGGTGGCATTTGAAGAAAGACTTCAGAAAGCAGGGCTTACAGGCAATGAAGCTAAAGTTTACTTAGAGTTGCTTAAGCGCGGCTCTAGCTCTGCTAACACTTTAGCTAAGAAGATTGGTATGGATAGAACACTGGTTTATACTGTTCTTAATCATTTGATTGAAAAAGGCTTGGTAAATTACATTGTTAAAGCAAATAAGAAGTTCTTTTCTGCTTCAGAGCCAGAGAATCTTTTGAATCCTATACGTAAAAAAGAAGCATTTGTCAAGGATCTGATTCCAGAGCTAAAGAAGATAGAGAAGATTCAGGAAATTCCTCAGGAAATCAATGTTTATGAAGGTAAAGAAGGTTTGAGAGTGATGGTTAATTTAATGCTTAAATCAAAAGAATATTGTGCTTTTGGTTCTACTGGCAGGGCATTCTATGAATTGTACGAGATTCCCAGGATTGCCAAGCAGGTTATGAAATCAAATATCCGTGTAAGAATCATTGGAAACTCTAAATTAAAAGGCACGCCTCCTTTTACATATAAGCGCTTTGAATATAGATTCTTAGAAATTGACAGCGAAGCTACAACAAATATATTTGGTGACTATGTTGCAATTCATCTAATCAAGCAAAAACCGTTAATCATAATTATAAAAAACAAATTAATTGCACAGACCTATAAAAATCACTTTGAGGTTTTGTGGAAAATCTCTAAAAAAGCTTAAATACTTTATATTTTCAGGTAGATATAATGCAATTCACTCGAAAACTGAGCGCACATCATATGCAGCCAAAAGGTAAGCTGTTTGCTTGGCTTGCTTTGACAGTTGGTTTGGGCAATGCCGCGTTTTGGACAATATTTCCATTAATTATAGATGATACTATTAAGTCTGAGACCTTGGTCGGTATTTTCTTTACAGCTATTGCATTGATTGGCTTGGTTGTTACTTTCCTGAGTCCTATTGTTTTGAAGCGTGTTTCTAGGATTTACCTGACTCAGCTCAGCTTGCTTGCAATTATTGGTTTGCTTTTCTTGTTCACTTTTGCTAATCAGATCCTTCATTTTTATTTTATTGAGTCTTTGAGGTCTATTTTTGCTTTGTTTGTTGGCCTGGTTCTTGCTTTGTTTGTTAGGGATTTTGCTACAGAACGTGAACTTGGCGCAGCAGAAGGAAGGTATTACTTGTATGCGAATGTTGGCTGGTTTGTTGGCCCGTTGATAGGCGGTTTTTTAGGCGATTATGTCTCTAGGAATTCTGTCTTTCTTTTCAGTGCCTTTATGTATTTGATTACATTCATAATTTTTCAGTACAATTACCGTACTCAGCATGAGTTCCTGGAGCATGTTGTGGAGAAAGATTCGTTCACAGGTATTGTCAAGAAGAACTTGTTTGATTTTTTCAAGGCTCCTGAGATGTGGAAGGTTTTTATGGTTGGCACTGGTCTGAGCTTTTGGTGGGTTATTCACGAGATTTATTTTCCTATCTATATCTCCTTGTTAGGATACAGCGATAAGGTTGTTGGTATTGTTCTTGCAGGAGGTATTGTTCCGCTTATTTTGTTTGAGAAGTTTGTTGGAAATCTGGCTGACAAGCACGGCATGAGGCCGTTTCTTGCGCTTGGTTTCTTGTTGCTTGGGTGCATAACTATTGTTTTCAGCGTCACTCCTGTGATTTCTGTTGTTTTGTTTCTGATGGCGGTTGTGAATGTAGGTTCTGCTTTTATTGAGCCTTTGCAGGATGCATACCTGTTCAAGGCAGCTAAGCGAAAAGATGAGGACCGGTTTTATGGTATTTTCAAGATGTCTTACCCGATTGCGAATGTTGTTGCTCCGTTGATTGCAGCCGGTTTGATTTTTATTGGCGGCTTTAATGGTTTGTGGTATGGCACTGCTGTTATTATGTTTATTTTCGCTGCGATTTCTTTTACAGCAAAGCGTTAGAATTCAGTTAATTTCTTTGCATAACTAAGGATTGTTGTATTTCCTTCTTTTCCAGTCACTTTGTTTGCAATGATGAATTGTGCTTTGTTAAGCTTCTCTATGCGTCTCTGAAAAGTCTTATAGCTTCCTGTTCCGCCTTTTTTCTTGTAGATCTCGAATAAATCCCCTATTTTATTGTCAGAGTTCTCTTTGACAATAGACAAAACCAGTCTGGTGTCTTCATCTAGGTCAGTTGATTTTTTGATCTTAAAATCCTCTATTTTGTCTATTGCTTTTTGTGCGTGTTCTTCTGTTATTTTTTTAGAGCTTTGGCTCTCTGCAACTCTTCCTGCCTCTCGCAGTAAGTATAGTCCTGCCCTGATGTCTCCTCTTTCAGTAGAGGTCTTTGATATCAGCTCAAATGCTGCGTCATCTAGTACTCCTGGAAGAAAGGCATACATTGTTCTTTGTTTCAGAATTTCTGAGGTCTCTCGTTCATCATATGATTTGAATTCTATTATCTCTGGCAATAATCTGGATTTAATCCTGTCTTCTAGTTTATCCAGCCATTCTTTGTAGTTTGTTATCAAGAATATGCTTTTCTTGTAGATGTCATTAAGGATAGAATAAAGAAAGTCAAAATCTTCCACTTTGTCTATTTCATCAAATGCAAAAACTATTGGCTTTCTGTTTGCCATGTTCTGCACAACCTTAAACAATTCTTCTGTATTTTTATTTTGAGTAAACTTATACCCTAATTGGTGGCATATGTCTACTATTATCTTGTACGTTGTATTTTTCTGCCAGCAGTTTATGTAAATTGGAACTACTTCATCTGTGTTATACTCTAAATCGCGGAATATCCATTTTGTTGCAGCTGTTTTTCCTATTCCTGGTGCGCCGCAGATGAAAAGATTCTTTCCATTCCTGTTTTGCATAAGCGGCTTAATACTCAAAATTATCTCTCTCTGCTGCCCTTCTCTAAAAGGAAGTAGTTTAGGGACAAATTCAGTATCTAAGGCATCCTCGTTCTTGAACAGGCTTTCTTCATCCCCCAATATGCCGTCAAATAAATTCATACCCTGAAATTATCTAGTAGCTTATTTAAGCTTTATTGTAGTAGAGAAATCACTTTTTAGGTTTTATCTTTTTAAATCCTGTGTATTTATGCAGCACAGTAGGAATATCTACAGAGCCGTCTTTGTTCTGGAAATTCTCTAATATGGCCACAAGTATTCTGGATGTTGCGATTGCTGTATTATTAAGTGTATGAACATTTGTTTTAACTAGTTTTTTGTCAATTGCTTTCATGTTAAGTCTTCTTGCTTGATAGTCTGTGCAGTTGCTGCAGCTTCCTACTTCTTGGTATATTCCTTGTTTTGGCATCCATACCTCAACATCTACTTGTTTTGATTTCAGGTTGCCTAGATCTCCAGAGCACATCTCCAGTAATCTGAAAGGCAAACCAAGGCCTTTCACTAATTCTGCAGAGTTCTTCAGGATTTCATTGAATAATAGCATGTCTTCTTTTGGCTTGCATATTACTATCTGTTCTATTTTGTTGAATTGGTGTGTCCTGAATAGTCCTTTTGTATCCACGCCGTGGCTTCCGATTTCTTTTCTGAAGCACATGCTGTATCCTGCCAGCTTAAGCGGCAGTTGTTCAATGGGGATGTTTTCATCCATGTATTGTGCTATCAGGCTGTGCTCGCTTGTTGCAATGAAATACAGGTCTTCTTTTTCTGCTTTGTACATCACGTTTTCAAAGTCATCCAGCTCTACAACCCCTTCATATGCTGCTTTTCTTAGCATCAATGGCGGTTCTATGTAATCAAAGCCTTTTTTCATCAAGAAATCAATTGTGTATCTGATTAATGCCTGGTTCAGTATCGCTAATTCATTTTTAATGTAGTAAAATCCTGCCCCAGAGACTTTTGCTGATCTCTTAAAGTCTGCAATTCCTAGTTCTTCTGCAAGTTCTCCGTGCCCTTTTATCTCAAATGTGAATTTTTTTGGCTTACCTACTGTTTTAATGACTTTGTTGTCTTTCTCATCCACTCCGATTGGGACAGATGAGTCAAGCATGTTTGGTAGATTAAGCAGATATTTTCTTATGCCCCACTCCAGGTTTTTCATCACTTCTTCTATTTCTTTTATTTTGTCTGGTATCTCTGCAGCTGCTTTTATCTCTTTGTCTGCTTTTTTACCCTGCTTTTTTAATTCATTTATTTTCTTAGAAAGCTGGTTTCTTTGCGCTCTTAATGCATCGCTTTCATGCTTTAGTTTTTTCCATTCAGCGTCTTTTTTTAGCAGGTCATCTACTATTGGAATCATCTCTTGGTCATATCTGTTCTTGAGATTTTTCTTTACTAATTCTGGTTTTTCCCTAACTAAATTTATGTCAAACATATTCTGGATTCATAGCTTATAGTATATATACTTTTCTGTGTCACAAAGCTTATATAACATCCTTGTTTTTTGGATTTTTATAAAAAGGTGGTATGTTGCCTAAGAGACCTACTGTTTTGGTGATGAACAAAGAGAAGGGAGAGCGTCTTGTGCAGGAATTACGGGAGGATTCTGGCAAGAATGCTTTTGTTTGTGAGGTGGTTGCAAATGCCATGAGGGCATGCGGTATTTCTGATGGCAAGATTCCTCAGGGAATGCACAGCAAGGTTTGCAAATATATCTGTTATGCTGATAATATTCCAGAACATGACAAGCCTTATGCTATTGCCAAGGTTCTTTATGGCACTAGGATTTGAAGATTCTTATCTTCTCCCCGTATTTCTGGGCATTCATTATTGCTTTTCCTAATGGATTGCTTTTCTTTATTCTGATTAGTCCTTTTTTGCCTATGTTGAATGTGGCCAGGTATTCATTTGAGACATAGATGTCTACATCTGTTCCTTTTAGGTTCTCTCCAAGGTATATCTCGATGTATTTGCTTGCAAAGTTTAGTTCATGATGCACTTCTTTTCCTTCTGGTTTTTCTGCTGCAGTTTCCTCTGCCCCTAGTTCGCGGATGTCCAGCCCGATTCCTAGTTGTTCCTCTAGTCTTGTGATGTTTTTGCCTTCTTTTCCTATTATTCCTGCAATGTACTGTTTTGGGACGTAGACTATTGCCTTGTGTTCAGAAGGCATCTCTATCTTCATTTGGTCTGTGAATTTCTGCATTGCTCGCTCTATTGCATCTGCAGCTAGTTTTTTTGCTCCAGACATCTGCGTTGCTGTTTCACTTACAGGAACTACCACTGTCTCCTCTCCATATGAATATATCTCTGCAACTGCTTTGTTGCTCTCAAAGTCAGATACCACAATGACTGGCCTTGCCAGGTCTGCTTCAGTCATTCCAGACGGCACTTTTACCATCATCTCTATTGCAAGTACTTTATCTATCTGCCCGTTTCTGATAAACACAAGAGTATCTATTACGTGGGGTATCACCCCTAGCTCTAATTTGCCGATAAATCTCTGTATTGCATCTAATGGATTTGTTCCGTGGATTACCCCGACCATTCCTACTCCTGCCAATCTTAAGTCAGAATAAAGAAGAAAGTCTGGTGTGTTTCTCATTTCATCAAATACAGTGTAATCTGGTCTTGATAATAATAAAACATCATGCACTTCCTCTGGTGTTCCTCTGCTTATTGCCAGTTGTGTGATTGTGTCAGGCAAAACCAGGTCCCTTGGTGCCTCAACTGTTTTTACAATTTTTTGCTGGTCTGCAAAATACTCAGACAGGGCTTGTGCAAATGTTGTTTTTCCGTGTCCTGGTGCTCCTGCTATAAGTATTCCTTCTGCCTGCTCTGAGATTCTTTTCTGCATCTTCTCGCTCAGTTTGTAGTCTGCTAAGCTTAGTCTTTTGATTGGCTTTACTGCTGTTATCTCCCATCCGTCTGAGAACGGAGGTCTTGTGATTACGATTCTGTATGGTCCTAGCTGGATTATTGTGCTTCCCTCTCTCTCGATTTCCAGGAATCCGTCTGCTCTGGATCTTGCCTCTTCGATTATTTCCTGGCTTATGTCTTTTATTTTATCTGCAGTTAGTTTTGTTTTTGCCAGTTGCACAAAGTCCCATTTTCCAGGAACTCCTTTTTTAGCCATAGGATACACGTTTTCTCTTAAGTGTACAGACATTGTTGTTAAATCAAAGTAGCTTTCAAGCTTGATTTTCTTTCTAGGGCCTGTTTCCATTGGCACTAGGATGACAGACATTCCTTTTGCTTCCCCCACTTTAGCCTGCACTTTGTCTGATGTCATTAGTGTTGCATCTTCATCCCAGGCTAATTGTCTTATCAAGGCATCTATCTCTCCTGTTCCTGCGTATCTTATTTCAGAAGAGGTTGGTCTTTTGCCAGATACTGTTATCTTTACCTTGTTTTTGTCAGCAGTTTCCTGTATTTTCTTTAGTTCGTCAAGTCCTATGAGTCCTGTTGATCGCCCCTGGTTTGCTTGGTGCTCTAGTTCTGCAAATACTGCTTCGTGAAGCAGAAGTTCTTTTCCTTTTAATTCTCCTTTCTCTATCTTCTGCCTTAGGGCGCCCTCTATTATTACTGATGTGTCTGGTACGATTTTATTGTTCATTTTATCACGCTTCCTATGAATTCTTTTTTGTCTAGATAATTTTTGATTTGTTTTAGTTTATGGCCGTTTATTATTGCCACCTGCATCTTGAGTTTTTCAGCCATCTTGCTTGCCACTGGGTCAAATGGTGTGTGCATGCCGTACTCAAATTCAGGAGGTATTATTTTTCTGTATTGTTCCCAGCTGATATCTTTCAGTGGTTTTGCAAACGTGTATTTTGATGGGTCTTTATTGTATACATAGTCTATGTTTGTGAGATTGAGTATTTTTTTTGCTTTGTATGTTTTTGCCAGCAAGACTGCGTCATAGTCACTACTGCTTCCTGGCTTGTAGCCTGCTGCAAGCATTATTGGTTTTGCTGTCTTTACTTTTTTGGTTGGGTCTTTTATGATTTCTTTGTATGCTTGTTCCTGGAATATTGATCTTACTAGTTGTGCATTCAGTCTTGTGCAGTATATTCCTATCCAGTCTTTGTCTTCTCTTGTTGTTTGTGCTATTTTGTCTGCTGTTTTTGCATACTCTCTTGCCAGGTGGCCCCCTCCTGTTGAGATTATGAATTGGTATTTATCTGTATACTCAAGAATGATTTTTCTGAAGTCTTTTAGGA
Source organism: Candidatus Woesearchaeota archaeon (assembly GCA_019323555.1). Classification (GTDB taxonomy): domain Archaea; phylum Nanobdellota; class Nanobdellia; order Woesearchaeales; family ARS49; genus WJJT01. The sequence goes on along the minus strand of JAHWHC010000076.1, from coordinate 4,477 downwards.
AATCTATGTCTATCTTGTCTGGGACTATTATTGAGCCTCCAAGGCTTATCACAATATTTTCTTTCATGCCCACTCTTCCTCTTTTTGACTATAAAAATGTTTTGCCTAAAGGTTTATATACTCTTTGTTTCAATTTAGATAGCATGCTTTATAATTATTCCCTTTCAGGACAGGGTTCTTTTGTCCGGGATGAGCCAGAATATATTCAGAATGGGACTTCTAAGACAGAGGTTGTTTTCGAGTTTGATGCGGATTTGATTCCATGGTATGTGAAGGATTATAAGTTTAATCTGGTTTTTCCAAAAACAGAAGAATTAAGCGAGAACAACGTGAAGGATGTATTGAACTACTTTTTCAATTCTAAAGAGTTTGCAGTTGTTTTTAATTGCTTTAAGGCTGCGTTCAATAATGTTTCTCAAGCCACAGGAGGTTTTCCTTCTCCAGCAGACCAGACTAGGCGGATTGTGCTGCGTTTTAGAATTAATGCATTGGATATTGAGCGCTATGTTGGCCGGGTTGATGTTTTTCGCATAAATCTCGGCTTGTCTAATATTGCTAGAATAGGGGATACACAAAAAATAACATACTCCTTGGTTCATGAGCTGTATCATATGATCAGTGGGTTTCGGCATGGGGAGGAGAAGCAAACAAGGCTTTTCTTTAAGTGGAAAAAGAAATTAGAAGAAGATATTGAAGAAAACAAGGAAAGTGTTAAGAAATGGATGTCTGTATTAGAACAGGAGACTGGTCCAGACAGGATATTCAAAAAATGGGAGGTCTTTGCGGATTTCTTTTTTCAGCAAAGCGGAGGCATTTATTGGAATATCATTGATGATATTGGCTTGAATCTTATTGCGCTTGAGTTGGAAGATGTGAACTATGCGTTTAATCAGCTTTCAGAAGCGCAGCAGCAGCTCAAAGGATACATTGAGATTCTTGCTGAGCTCGCGGATTTTGCAGACAAGATAAGGAATTTGGATGTTGCTGAGGATAAAAAGAGATTTTACATGCAGTACCTTGCGCTTATAGAGTTTATTATTGCTTTTCAGGCAATGCCTTTTGAAATTCTTGCTTTTGTTTATCTTGATGATGTTTGTCACAAGAAGAAGGAAGTGTATTCTGTGCTGAAAAATGCAAAGGCAGATGTGATTGCTGCAGATTTGGTTAAGGAATATGAATCCTGGATCAGCAAATATTTTGAAAAAGATGCTTCAGCTGCTTTTATGAAATTTTGGGTTTATTTAAAGAGCATTGTCAAGAACATGAACATTTATCTTGATCCTGACAATCCAGATTACACCATGAAGATCCATAATATCCATTCATTGAAGCGGTCTAAAGAAGGTTACAAGCTTTTGAATAGGCTGTTCAAGGATCTGTTGGACAAAGTTCATGCTTCTGAATGATTTCTAAGAGATGATACGCCGCGGATGGGATTTGAACCCATATATCCCGAAGGAAACTGGATTAGCAATCCAGCGCAGTACCAGGTTGTGCCACCGCGGCATACTTGAATATGACTCGCTAGATGTTTATAAATCTTATCCTTAAAAGAAGTATAGCGGGGGGTGGATTTGAACCACCGACCTGAGGGTTATGAGCCCTCCGGGCACTCCTGACTGCCCCACCCCGCTGTGTTTCTTTAGAATCCTGTCTTATTTATAAAGATTACTTATATTTAAGAGAACAAATCTATTCGTATGCCTTCTCTCTATTTGTATCTGTGTGCAGCTTATGATGTATCTGCTCTTTTATGTCGTTGAATGCCTTGTGTATTGCTCTTGGAAGCTCAAAATCATGCGCCTTGTTGCTTGAGATTGTTCCGCCAGGATACACTGCCTGCACATGGAGTGAGAATTTCTTTTGTTCTCCCTCTTTTTTGTATGTCTTCACATGAACCTTTAGGCTTGTTATGTTTTTCAGGTCTCTTTTTATTTTGCCATAGCTTTCTGTTGTAAGTCTCTGCACAGCCTCTTGCTCCATTGGTTCTAGATCGCTTACTCCTATGAATTGTATTATTTCCTGTTCCATGCTACTCTCATTTTATTGCTTGTATTTATATTTTGTGTTAACTTGGCTTTTGTAGACAAGTGCCTAAACGCTGTTTAGGCAAAATTTAAAAATACAAGTACTATATCTCCGTTTATGGTATTGTTATGCGGTGTTGAAGAAGCTGGCCGTGGTCCTGTTATTGGTCCGTTGGTTATGTGCGGTGTGTTGATTAAAGAAGAGGATGAGGATAAGCTGCGCTCTATTGGTGCTAAAGATTCAAAGCTTCTCACCCCTAGGACCAGGGAGATATTGTTTGACCAGATTAAAGGAATGGTCAAGGCTTATAAAATCATAATCATTCCGCCTGCAGACATTGATGCGGTTCTTCTCTCTAAGGATTCTAATCTTAATTGGCTTGAGGCAGATACCTCTGCTAAATTAATCAATGCCCTGAAGCCAGACAAGGCTGTTCTAGACTGCCCTAGTCCTAATATTAAGGCGTACAAGGAGTATATCCGGAAGAAATTAGATAACAAGAAAGTTGTGCTTGTTGCAGAGCATAAGGCAGACGTCAAGTATCCTGTTGTCTCTGCTGCCTCTATCCTTGCAAAGGTCACAAGGGATAGGGAGATAGAAAAGATCAAGAAGAAGATAGGTATGGATTTTGGTTCTGGTTATCCTTCTGATGAGATAACCAAAGGTTTCTTGAAAAAGCATTATAAGGATTTTCCTGAGATTTTCAGGAAGACCTGGGCTTCTTACAAAAAAGTTGCAGGTCATAAAAATCAGAAGAAGTTAGGTGAGTTCTGAAAAGGTTTATATACTTGGATTCCTTTAGTACATTTTGAGGTGATATGATGGAAGAGCGCCAATTGTTGCTCATTGCCTTGCTGTTTATTGCAGTAGTCAGTGTTCTTGGTATTGCTACAATGATGAAGTCTAATAGTACTGCTTTTGCTTGGGGTAATGTTTATGAAAATGGCAATGGCTACAGGAATTGCTATTGTCATAATGGAGAGTATATGGTTGCCCAGCCAAGGGATCCTGCTTCTGGTATTTATGGTAAGGAAGTTAAGTTCTTGGGCCCTAGGACCCAGAATGAGTGCACATATGAGTGTGAAAATTTAGGGTACATGACACATTACTGGACAGACCCGTATGCTAAGAGCCCTACCTGGCCTAGGAGTGGCTGGAATTAATTCTTTTTTCTTTTATATAGTCGATAAGCGAAGCCTTTATATATGCCTGTATTCTAGCAAATTTAGATGACAGAAGCTATAGCTACTGAGAAGAATAGTAAGATTACTAAGATAAACAAGCTGGTTTTAGACGGCTTTAAGTCCTTTGGAAAACGGACAGAGCTTTTATTTGAGCCAGGCTTTAATGTAGTTCTAGGGCCAAATGGCTCTGGCAAATCCAATATTCTTGATGCCTTGTGCTTTGTTCTTGGCAAGTCTTCCTCAAAATCCTTGAGAGCTGAAAAGTCAGCTAATCTTATCTATAATGGCGGCAAGGCGAAAAAGCCTGCTAATACAGCTGAAGTAAGTATTGTGTTTGATAATAAAGAGCGGATTTTTCCTGTTGAAGAAGATTCTGTCAAGGTCTCTCGTATTGTGCGGCCAGACGGGGTCAGCAGGTATAAGATTAATAATAAGAACAAGACAAGGCAGGAGATTGTGGATATGCTTGCCCTGGCTAAGATTTATCCAGATGGTTATAACATTATTCTGCAGGGTGATATTGTTAAGCTTGTTGAGATGAGCCCTATTGAAAGAAGGCAGATTGTTGAGGAGATTGCAGGGATTTCTGTTTATGAGGAGAAAAAGCAGAAAGCTTTGAATGAACTGCAGAAGGTTGAAGACAAGCTTAATGAGGCTGAAATCATATTGAAGGAAAGAGAGACTTACCTGAAGGAGTTGAAGAAAGACAGGGATCAGGCTCTTAAGTACAAGAGATTGAGTGATGATATCAAGAAGAACAAGGCCTCTTATCTTAAGAGAAAGATGGATAAGAAAGAGGATGAGAAAGCAAAGCTAGAGGAGAAGAGTGCTAAAAATAAGGAAAGATTGGCAAAGCTTAATTCTCAGATTGACAGCTTGAGAAAAGAGATTGCAGAGAGAAAAGCAAAGATAAAGCAGATCTCTGATGAGATTGAGGAAAAAGGAGAGGTTGAGCAGGTCAAGCTTCAGAAGGAAGTGGAGAAATTAAGAGTTGACCTGGCTACAAAAAAGACAAGGGTTAGTTCCTGCACTAATGAGATTGCTCGTATTGACCAGAGAAAAGGGCAGCTCCAGAAAAATCTTGAAGAATTAGATGATAAGATTGGCGAGTTAAAAGAGCAGAAAAAGGAATTAACAGATAAGAAGAAATTCTTTACTAATGAACTTGCTATTTTAGATAAAAAAACTGCTGATTTCAAGAAAAAGCACAAGCTTGGGGAGGATTCTGGTTTTGAGAGCAAGATTGAAGAGCTGGATAAGCAGGC
>JAHWHC010000075.1 GCA_019323555.1 Candidatus Woesearchaeota archaeon | reverse complement strand
CGCGCAGGCGTCAAGCATGTTGTTGCAATGGGCAGTGCTGTAAGCAATTCAGATGCACGCGGCATTAACATTGTTACTGTGAATAATCTTTAATTTTTATTTTTAAATTTAATTTTTACTATGGCCGACATACTTGTAAAGAAGTCAAAAATTCATGGGCGCGGCATATTTGCAGCGCGAGATTTCAAGAAAGGAGAAATTGTTATAAAATATGATACTTCTAATACCCTGACAAAAGAAGAGGTTGACAAGCTTCCAGAAGCTGAGAAGCGCTATGTTTCGTATTTGGGTGAAGATAAATACATTCTGCATCAGCCTCCCGCGAGATATGTAAATCATTCGTGCGACGCAAATACATATTCAGACAATTTTGCAGATATTGCAAGAAGAGATATTAAAAAAGGTGAAGAGATTACTGCGGATTATGTCGCGGAGAAAGTTCCTGGATTCGACAAAGTACTGTGTAAGTGTGGAAGCAAGAATTGTCGCAGTGTAATTAAGACTTCTTCTTGATGTTATGTTAACATTTTTATACCAGTTCTGTATTTATTAATTAAAAAGAGGTAATCTATGGTTTATGAGATTGTTCTTGGCAGGGAAGAGAAAGATAAGGATAAATGGGGTACTGAAGGTTCTGTTTTATTAGGAAAACAATATGTTAAGATGGGTCCTGTGACAACGTTATCTCAGCCGGTTTATCTTGACTTGAATAAGGCGCACGTCTTGTTTGTGTGTGGAAAGAGAGGTTCTGGCAAGTCTTATTGCATGGGTGTTATTGCAGAGGGTATTGCCAATCTTGATCCTAAGTTCAGGGATAAATTATCTGTTTTGATGCTTGATACAATGGGTATTTATTGGACGATGAAATACCCGAATCATCAGGATGAACAGTTGCTGAAAGAGTGGGGTTTTGAAGGCAAAGCGATTGATAACGTAAGGATATTCACTCCTGCTGGTTATTTCAAGGAGTACAAAGAAAAAGGAATACCTACTGATTTCCCTTTTGCAATTAATCCTGCAGAGCTTGCTCCAGAAGATTGGAACCTGACTTTTGATATCAGTGCTAATGATCCTATGGCTGTTTTTATTGAGCGTACTGTCTTGACACTAAAGAAAGAAAAAGGCGCTTATGATATTCCAGATATTCTTGCAGCTCTGGAGGCTGATGAGAGAGAAGAAAAGCAGGTAAAAAATGCTGCAATTAACAGGTTCAAGGCAGTTCAGCGTTGGGGTGTTTTCTCTAAGGATGCTACTCCTATGAAAGAGCTTGCTAAGGCAGGCACAATAAACATTCTTGACTTAAGTCCTTATGCAGTCATGCCTGGCGGGTGGAAGATTAAGCATCTTGTTATGGGTGTTGTTTGTGAGAAGATGTTTATTGAGAGGATGATTGTAAGGAAAGGAGAGGAGTTTTCCTCTATTCGTTCTGCTGTTCATTATATTGTCGAGGAAGAGTCCGCTGAAGAGGCCAAGCTTAAGGCTTTGGAGATGCCCATTGTCTGGATTATGGTTGATGAAGCGCATGAGTTTCTCCCTAAGGAAGGGAAGACTGCTGCTAGTGATGCGTTGATAACTTTACTAAGAGAAGGCAGGCAGCCAGGTGTTGCTTTGGTTCTTGCTACCCAGCAGCCTGGAAAGATTCATACAGATGCAATGACTCAGTCAGATATTATTCTTGCGCATAGATTAACTGCTAAAGTCGATACAGATGCTTTGGGTGCTTTATTGCAAAGTTATTTGAGAACTGGCCTGGATCAAGCTTTAGAGAATCTTCCTAAAGTTGCAGGTGCTTGTTTGGCTGTTGATGATGTTAATGAGAGAATGTATCCTATGCGTATCAGGCCTAGATTTAGCTGGCACGGCGGCAGTGCTCCTAATATTATAAAAGAAAAGAAAAAAATATTTGAATTCTAATCACTTGATTCTTCAGTTGGTGCCTCTGTAAAAGCAGGCAAGACGTCTTCTTTCTTTAGTGAATTGAATTGGACGTTTGCAAACTGGTAGAATTCTTCATTGTCTTCTGGATCAGTTATCTTTACTTGCAGTGGCGCACCATATGTGCCGTCTAGCCACATCTCTACCTTGTTTTCTCCTTTTGGATACTGTATTTTCAGTGCGCTTCTTTTGTCAACAACTTCTGGTCCGTCTACTTTCGCTGTAGCTGGTATATCTGACAGCCACTCATATGGTGTTTTTCTTCTGTAGTCAGCATAGCTTACAGTGAATATTTTCTTTGTGTTGTCTGTGTTTGCTGAGATGCATCTTCTTTGGTGCTCGCATCTTCCTGTTGCTGTCTTTAATGCATCATCCAGGTATACTGTGTCAAAGTAGTCATCAACAACATAGTAGTTGTCTTCGTATAGTTTTACTTTTATCTTGTCTCCTAATACATGATATGTGTCTAAGAATCTTCCTTTGTTTTCAGGACTGCCATATAGGTAGCTCATGCTTGTCAATTTTGTGTTTGCTGCATCTATTCTTGCTTTGATTGCTTCAGGCAGGTTTGCAGGCGCTGTTGTCTTTGTCTCTGTTTTTGGTGCTGGTTCTGCTTGTTTTGTTTCTGTTGCAGTAGTTGTCTCCTTCTTTGGTTCAACTACTTTTTCTGCGACAGTTTCCTTGTCAGTTGTTGATTCTTTAACTTCCTCTTTTTTAGTAGTATTGTCTTTTTCCTTTGCCTCCATTGGTGCGCAAGCTACCAATAGTGCTAGCAAAAGCCCTGCTGCTATCAGCAAATATGCTTTTTTCATTTTTTCTCCCCCCGCTTATTTTTTCTTTTTCTTATAACTTGGCAGTACTGGTTTTGATTGTGTCATTGACACCAGTGTTGCTACAATCATTATCAGAAACACTAGTCCAAATGCAAATGCCCAGTTTAGTGAGTATTTTGGTATGTATATCACGGATATTAAGAATCCTATTATTCCTGCCAGCATAAAAGATGATTTTAGTGGTGCTGCTCTCCAAGGCATGGTCCTTACCTCCTCTTGTTGTATATGAATATACCTGAATTTATATTACTTTCTATGTGAATTTGATGAAATTAAGCTTGTTTATGCCTTTTTTGGCTTTTTTTAGTTTTGCCTCAAAGTCCTCCATGAAGTTTGTCATCAGCTCGCAGGCTCTCTGCTTGTTCTCTCCGCACAATATCTTCCCTGTTTTGCATCCCTGGAATATCTTGTCTAGTTCCTGGTCATCTTCTATTAGGTGCTGTTTGAACATCTCAAATATCATACACTGTTCTGGCTGCCCCCCTATTTTTCTCTGTTCCTCCACTGTATCCCTGCCCCCTGTTTTTGCTCTCTTAAGTTTCTTGCAAGTTTCTTTCACATCTTCTGGAAGGTCTATGTTTCCGCTTGGCCTTGATTTTGACATTTTTATTGAGCCGTCTAAGGATGGCGTGAATTTATGGTATATTGAGCTCACTGGCACAAATCCGTATTTTGTCTTGACTCTTGACACTACATCCCTTGCTAATCTGATATGCGGGTCTTGGTCTATTCCTACAGGTATTATTCCTGGCATTTTTTTCTTGAATTGCGGATAAAGCACATCCCCTACCTGTGTCACTGCTGCCATTATTCTTCCTGGGTCTGCTCCTCCGTATATTGCCTTAAATTCATTTAGTGTTATCTTTTTGGCAAATTCATATGCCATGTTCATTACATCTTTGTTTTCTGACTGGAAGTAGAATATTGTTTTTTCAGGGTCTAGTCCTAGGGCGATGTATGCGGGTATGTGGAAGTCCAGGGCTCTCTGTCTTGCCTGCTCTAGTGTGACTCCTCTTGTTGAGGCTGCCTCCAGATCTGCAACAAGGATATACGTCTCTGCTCCGTGTTCCTGGAAGTATTTTAGGTTCTCTACAACCATTTTATTGCCAAAGTGTATTTTGTCTCCTGTTGGCATTATCCCTGTCAGTGCGTAGAATGG
>JAHWHC010000074.1 GCA_019323555.1 Candidatus Woesearchaeota archaeon | reverse complement strand
TGATTTTGTCTGCACTATCCCTTCAAGCAAGAAATATCCAACATTAAACCTCAGTCACAGTGTTGCTGTTGTTCTTTATGAGCTTAGCAAAGGATTATCAACTAAAAAAGTTAGCGAGCATATTATTTTCGCTTCAAAAATAGAGAAAGAGCAATTGATGAAGCTTCTCAATCAAGCTTTGAAGAAGATGCCTTTCAAAAATGCCCAGAAAAGAGATACTCAGGTTAAGATTTGGAAGAGAATGATTGGAAAGTCTTTCTTGACTAAACGTGAGGCTTATGCTTTGATGGGGTTTTTGAAGAAACTTTCTTAGGTATCTTTTGTTTCTCAAAGAATTCTTTTACTCTTGCATCTCCGCGAGGTTTGCCGTTTGGGCCAACTGTGTAGTATTTCTTCTCAACAACACTTCCCCAGGAGTATTCTCCTCTCTCCTGCTTTATCTCTTCTATCTTCAGCTCGCGTAAAGCAACTCCTTTCTTGAGATTATAGTAGATATTCTCGCGCGTGCAAGGCGGAAAGATTTGATTATACCATTTGTGGATCAGGTACCCGTATGCTTTTCCAGCGACTGCTAGTATCTCTATTATGTTCTGTCTTATGTCTGATTTTACAGGTCTTCCGCGTCCCATATACTGTAGTACACATTTCTAATATAAATATTTTTCTATATGTCAAAAAAATCCAGTATAATTTTGTGTGGTATATTTCTGGATTTTTTGGGCACACAAAAACCAGTAAAATATTACATTTACTGGTTTTTGTAGTGTAAAGAAACTTTTATATAATAAAACAACGAATTAGCATGTATGAAGCTGATTTTCGTGCTATCAAAACATAATCTGGAATTAAGTAAAGCAGAAGTTCTTGCAATCTTTCCAGGAAAACCGCAGTTAATAGACAATCTATTGTTCTTAGATACCAAGAAAACATATGTAGAAAGGCTGGCTTACACAAAAGCAGTATATCAGCACCTGTTCACCTGCAATAAGAAAACTTTAGAGCGTGCAATAAAAACATTTGACTGGAATAAATACTACAAGCACTCTTTTGCAATCAGGTCTTTTGGCAAGGACCACATTAAAGATACTGAAATTGCTGATTTAGTGTGGGATTATCTTGATAAGCCTCTTGTTAATCTTGTCAAGCCAAAGACACAGTTTCATTTTTACTTCACTAAAGACAAGATTTACTGTGGTTTATTGCTGGACATAATGGACGAGCCTTTTGAAGATAGGCGGGCGCACTTAAGGCCTATGCTTCACCCAACTTCTCTGCATCCCAGGTTAGCACGCTGCCTGGTAAACTTGACAGGTGCTGTTCAGCCAAATACAATTGTTGATCCTTTCTGCGGCACAGGGGGCATTTTGATAGAAGCTGGTTTGATGGATTTCAAAGTGATAGGTTATGATATTGATGATTTGATGCTCAAGAGGGCAGACAAGAACCTAAAACACTTCAAAGTAAAATATGACTTAAGAAAAAAAGACGCAACAACAATAGGCATAAAGTATAATTACTTTGTCACAGATCTTCCTTATGCAAGAAGCACCAGAAAAGTGGACCTGGAAAAACTCTATTCAGATTTCTTGAAAAACCTGAAAAAGACATTGAAAAAGCGTGCAGTCGTCTGCTTTCCTAGCTTCATTAATCATAAGAAACACATCAAGGCTGCTAAATTGAAGTTAAAATCAGAATATTCTTACTATCTGCATAAATCTTTGAGCAAGACTGTTTGTGTTATAGAACCTTAGTGTTTTCTCTTTAATTTCTTTTCCATCTGTGCAATGGCTAGTGTTGTCTTTACCACGGCATCTGGTGATAAGCTTATAGAATCTATTCCGCACTCAACAAGGAATTGCGCAAATTCAGGGTATGTTGATGGTGCATCACCGCATAACCCTATTTTCCTTTTATTCTTCTTTGCTTTATCAATCACATAATGCACTAAGTTCTCTACTGCCATGTTTCTTTCGTCATAAAGGTCAGCCACTAGTGCAGAATCTCTATCAAGACCTAATGTCAATTGTGTCAAGTCATTTGTTCCGATTGAAAACCCGTCAAACACTTTTGAAAACTCATCTGCTAACACTACATTTGATGGTATCTCGCACATTACATATACTTGTAGCCCATTCTTGCCCTGCACTAATCCATTTTTCTTCATCTCTGCAATCACTTTCTTGCCTTCTTCAACTGTTCTGCAGAAAGGCATCATAACTTTCAAATTAGTTAGCCCGAATTCATCTCTTACTTTTTTAAGTGCTTTGCATTCAAGAGCAAATGCAGGTGCGTATTTTGGATTGTAATAACGAGAAGCCCCTCTCCACCCGATCATTGGGTTTTCTTCTTTTGGTTCATACAAGTGCCCCCCTATCAAGTTTGCATATTCATTTGATTTAAAGTCACTCATGCGGACTATGACGTCTTTTGGGTAGAATGCTGCAGCTATTATTCCTACCCCTCTTGCAAGCTGTTCTACAAAAAATGCAGTCTTGTCTTTGTATCCTTGTGTTAGTTCATCTATCTGCTTTTTTACATCTGCTGGCAGTTTCTTGTACTCTATCAATGCCATAGGGTGTATTTTAATATAAGAATTGATTATAAATTCCTCCCGAGCTAATCCAACCCCGGAATTTGGTATGAAACTTAGTTCAAATGCTTCGTCAGGGTTTCCTAGGTTCATCATCACTTTGGTTTTTGTTTTTGGGAATTTCTTTATGTTTATTTTCTTGACTTCATACTTCAAAAGTCCGGAGTATACTTTTCCTGCATCTCCTTCTGCGCAGCTGATTGTTATTTTCTGTCCGTTTTTTATCTTTGATGTTCCATTCATTGTTCCTACGACACAAGGTATCCCTAGTTCTCTTGAAACAATTGCAGCATGGCATGTCCTGCCTCCTTTGTCTGTCACAATTGCACCAGCCTGCCGCATTATCGGCACCCAGTCTGGGTCTGTCATCTCAGTTACTAGGATCTGTCCTGGCTTGAATTTCTCAATCTCACTAACATCTTTGATTACTGTTGCCACTCCGCTTGCTATCTTGCTTCCTACGCTTTTTCCTGTTGTGATGATTTCTCCTTTTTGTTTTAGTGAGTATTCCTCAAGCACCTGCTTGTTTTTTTGGCTCTGCACTGTCTCTGGTCTTGCCTGTACTATGAATAATTGTCCTGTCTTGCCGTCTTTTGCCCACTCTATGTCCATTGGCGTCCATCTTTTTTTCTTGGCAGAATAATGGTCCTCAATTGTGCAGGCCCATTTTGCTAATTGCAGGACTTCGTCATCTGTTATGCAGAATTGTTTTTGTTTTTCTTTAGGTGTTGGTATGTTTTTTGTCGGTTTCAGCCCTTCAGAATAGATCATGGTGAGGCTCTTGTCGCCCAGGGTCTTTGTTATTATTGGCTTGTAGCCTTTTTTTAGTGTTACGTCAAATACGTGGAATTCATCTGGGTTTACTGCGCCCTGCACTATGTTCTCTCCCAGGCCCCAGATTGCTGTTATGAATACTACGTTGTCAAATCCTGTCTCAGTGTCTAGTGTGAACATTACGCCAGAGCTTGCCAGGTCACTGCGGACCATTTTCTGTACACCTATAGAAAGATAGACCTGGAAATGGTCAAATCCTTTTTCAGCGCGGTATGCAATTGCTCTGTTAGTAAAGAGTGATGCAAAGCAGTTTCTGCAGGCATTGAGCAGTGCCTCTTCTCCGTGGATGTTCAGGTAAGTCTCTTGCTGTCCTGCAAATGATGCTTCTGGCAGGTCTTCTGCAGTTGCACTGCTTCTTACAGCCACGTCTGTGTTGTTTGTTTTGTATTTCTTGCTTAGTTTATGATATGCATCAACAATTTCTTGTCTTAGTTCTTCTGGAAACTCGCAGTTTCTTATGATCTCTCTTATCTTGTGTCCTCTTGTTGATAGGTTTCTCATGTCTTTGACATTGAGCCCTTTCAGCACCTGCTTGATATGATCCTCAACACCTGCTTTCTCCAGCAAATATCTGTAAGCATATGCAGTTACTGCAAATCCATAAGGTATGCTGATTTTTTTCTTTGTCAGCTCTTGGTACATCTCCCCTAGTGAAGCGTTTTTCCCGCCCACTAGCCCTACATCTTTCATATT
>JAHWHC010000003.1 GCA_019323555.1 Candidatus Woesearchaeota archaeon | reverse complement strand
TTGGTTTTGAATTATGATATCAAGAAGCCTGGCTTGACTCCTTATCAAGTGATTGAGTCAGAGATGAAGCTTAGGGAGTGATTATGAAAAAGCACAAAAACATATTTTTGACAAGTCTGTTGTTGACTATACTCATCTTTATTGCAGGCATATTGATGAATTACGGGCTGGATTTTGTGCGTATTAATGTTATTTCTGATGTCATGCTTTCACATGAATTGAGCACAGAGTCTTATGTTATTGAGCAGGAATTCATCAACACTTTTGGTGGCGCGCGCTGTGATGTCATGAACAAACGTATTTCCTCTCTTAAAGAGGAGATTCGGCAGGTGGGGGCAGATCTCAGCAGTTATTCCCGCTTTAGTTTTTTCAAGAAAAAGGATTTTGATTACTTGAAGAGAAAATATTTTTTGCTTGAGCTGGAGTTTCTTAGCCATATTGAGAAATTAAACAAAGAATGCGGCCAGCCGGTTATTCCTATCATCTTTTTTTACGAGATTGATCAGGATGACAGCGAGAGACAGGGTTTTATTCTGCAGGAGGTCTCTAAGAATTTTGAGGACAGTGTTGTTGTGATCACTCTTGACAAGGATTATTCAGATGAGCCCTTGGTGGAATTGCTTGCCTTGCGGTATGATGTAACAACTGCACCCACAATGATAATTAACGGCGTGAAGAGAGAGGGCATGGTTTATGATGGCGAGCTGAGTGCAGTAATACGAGAACAGGTCAATGGAAAAGATACAGAGATACATAAAGAAGAATAAGGCATTTGTGATTTTGCTTGTTGTTGTTTTTTTGATTCATTTAGTTTTTATTACCGGATTTCATGAGATCTGGTGGGATTCTGGCGTCTATTTAGGCATGGGCAAGTACTTGTTTTCAGGAGGTGCTGCAGGCCTCTGGGAGCACATCCGCCCCCCTTTATTGCCTGCTGTTCTCGGATTTATCTGGTTTATTGGCCTGCCTGTGCAGTTTTCTGGAATGCTTCTTGAGTTATTGTTTAGCTTGGGGGCTGTTGTTTTGTTTTATGAGATCGCAAAGTATTATTTCAAGGAAAAAGTTGCGCTTATTGCTTCTGCTATTTTTTCGTTTAGCTCGATTTTCTTTTTCTTGAGCTTTCATCTCTATACAGAAGTGCCTGCCTTGTTTTTTGTCCTGCTTGCAATTTACCTTTTTATACAAAAGAAGTATTATTTTGCAGGCGCCCTGTGTGCTCTTGCTTTTTTAACAAAATTTCCTGCGGGCATGTTTTTTGGCATACTTCTTTTGGTGCTGTTATTAAATAAGGAAATCAAGAATTCCTTGAAATTGTGTGCTGGCTTTGCAGTTCCTTTGGCTCCTGTTTTGATCGCATATGCTTTGGTATATGGCAATCCTTTGGTGCCTTTTATTGAGGCTAGGCAGGCTATTTCAGAGGTTCTTGGCTGTAATGTTCTGCGTTTTAAGCCTTGGTGGCAGTATTTTTCCTGGATATATTCAGAGAGCATTCTGCACCTGTTTGCAGTTATAGGTCTGATTGCGTACTTTACTGATTTCAAGAAGAAAAACTTGCTGCCATTGTTCTGTCTGGTGCTTCCTTTTATTTATTTTTCACAGATGCACTGCAGGGATTACAGGTATCTTGCCTTGTTTATCCCTTTTGTTGCCCTGTTTTCTGCCTTAGGTATTGTTTATGTGCTTGATTTGCTTAAAAAATATCCAAAAAAGATTTTTGCAATTGCATTGCTGTTGATTTTGGGATTCTCTGTCTTTACAGGTGTTTTATTTTATGTCGGCAATGAAAATACCAACACAAATCCTGCTGCAGAGATATATTTTACTTATTTGCAGGATAAAGACATATCTGGAGAGGTCTGGACAAGTAATCCTACTGTCTCTTTTTATACAGATGCTCCTTTGAATAAGATTTATTACCCTGTTTATGGTGAAGAAGCCTCTACTGACTTCTATAATTATTTGCGCAGCAAAACCCGTGATATTGAATATGTTCTGCTTGACAATTGTGGGGGAGGCATTATCTGCGGGCCAGATGATTCTGTTTGTGAGGAAAAGAATGTGCAGATGCTTGAGTTTCTAGATGAGAATTTCAATAAGGTGTATGACGAAAAATACGGTGATTGTTTCTACTTGATTTACAGGAATTAAATCTTGAGTATGTCTCCTATTGTCATTGCCCCGCCTTTTCCTGTTTTTGGCATAACTACTTTCTCTTCCTCTCTCTGTTCTGTTAGTTTTATTTTGAGTACTTTCTCAAGTTTTTTTGCAGTAGGGATGCTTGGTATAAAGCTTCCTGTCTCCATCTTGTGGAGCAATGATTCTTTTTCATTGATTTTTTTTGCAAATTCTTTTTGCGTCATTCCTGCTTTGGTTCTTGCATCGCGTATTCTTTTGGCAAAATCTTCTAGTACTGCTTCCACTAGCTCGGTCTCAACAGGTTTTTGTATTGCAGCCCTCTTTATTTTTCTTGGTATTATTTTTGGTTTTGCTTTTGCGATTATTTTGCCGTGGCCTGCGCACCGCTCGCAGACTTTCAGGTTGATGCCTTCTATTGTTGCAGTGTACAGTTCGGCCTGTTTTCCGCACATTTCGCAGTTCATTTGATCACCATATTTATTTTTCTTTTTCTTGGCCTGCCAAACTCGCAGGAAATCATATGTGTGAGGTTATCTTTCTGCTTTTTAAATATTTTGCTGTTACTTCTTGTGGGTGATGGCGTTTTATTTTAAATACTTGTTTTGTAAGTATATATATGGCGTTAAAAGAGGCGGCCAAGAAAGATATAGTTAGTAGTACTTCTAGCGGTAAGGACTTAAAGCAGATGCTTTTGCTCTCTGGCTGGCCCCAGAGCCTTATTGATGAGTATGTTGTTAAGACCCAGAAGCAGTTTCATAAGCTTGAGGTGAGGCCAGAATCTGCGCTGGTTAGGCTTGATTCTGTCTCAAAGAAATTTAACACTAAGTCTATTTTTGAGAATGTCTCTTTGACAATTGTTCCTGGTGAATTGCTGGGTGTTATTGGTTTGAGTGGTGCAGGAAAGACCACTTTATTGAATGTTCTGATAGGTTTTACAAAACCAGATCAAGGAAGGGTTACAATGAAGCTCCCTAATGGCGGCGTGACCTCTGTGGATAAGGATTCTAATTTAGTCAAGGCTATGTTTGGTTTTGCTGCACAGACCCCTTCTTTTTATGCAAAGCTTACTGTCAAGGAAAATCTTGAGCATTTTGGTGCTCTTTACGGCATAACTGAGAAGCAGCTGGTTGAAAGGATAAAGGAACTGCTTCGTTTTGTTGGCCTGGAAAATTCACCGAACACAGTCGCTAGTAATCTTTCTGGAGGCATGCAGAAAAGGTTGGATATTGCTTGCGCATTGATTCATGAGCCAAAGGTCTTGATTCTTGATGAGCCTACTGCAGACCTGGATCCTTTGCTGAGAAAGCAGATGTGGGATCTTATAAGGAGCATAAATCTGAAAGGTACCACTGTTATTGTTGCATCTCATTTTGTTGATGAGATTGAGGAGAACTGCAGCAGGATAGCTGTTCTTGCAAACAAGCGTATTCAGAGAATGGGCACTGCAGAGCAGCTTGTCAGTGAATATGCGCAGAATTATGAGGTTGAGATTGAGACCAAGAGAAAAGATTACTCTAAATTGACAAAAGCACTCTCAAAATTGAGTGTTGTTAGTGATATTTCTGAAAAGAATAACCGTGTTATTGTTTACACATCAGAGCCAGGCAAGATGTTGTCTTGGTTTGCCAGGTATTGCCAGCAAAAAAAGGAGAAAATAGATAAGCTGAGCCTTGCAAAGCCTTCTTTGTCAGAGGTTTTTGAGTCTATTGTCAAAAATGAAGTTTAAGAGAAGTTCATTCGGGGAATTAGCAACTTTAGTCAAGAAGAACATTAAACTGCTTGTTCGTGCAAGAAGTTCTGCTTTGATAGTTGTTTTTGGCCCCTTGCTTGTTATTTTTCTTGCAGGTATTGCATTTGACAATACCAATTTGTATGCTGTTAAAGTGGGCACTTTTTCAGAGCAATATAATGATTTGTCAAATTCTTTTATTGACAAGCTTACAGATAAGCAGTTCAAGGTGATCCGGTATCCTGATGCTATTTCCTGCAACAAAGGTATTGAGATTGGCGAAGTTAATACCTGTCTTGTTTTTGCTCCTGAATTTGAGCTTGCCAAGAATGGCTCAAATGCAATCACGTTTTATGTTGATTACTCTAAGATTAATCTTGTCTGGACCATCTTGAATGTCATGACAGAGAGTATTTCAGAGCGTTCAATGGAATTGAGCAGGAATCTTACAACTATTCTTGTTGATGCTCTTGAGACCTCTACCAGCGAGATCGTCTCTAAGAAACCTTCCTTGATTCAGTTGACTACTGCTAATGACGAGTCTGGCAGGAGGATTACTGATGTTAGTGTAAGATTAGAGGAAGTTGCGCTTGAGTTTAATCCAAAGGAGTTTGGTGCAGAAGAGCTTGCCAGTGCAAAGAAAAAAGTAAAGCACTGGGTTGATAACTCTTTGAATTTGGGCCAGCAGGCCTTGAGCAAGGCAAAAAGCTCTGTTGATGCACTTGGCGACACTGTTCCTGGAAGCAGCTTGAGTGATGCAGCTAAAGAGAACCTTATAACATCTCTTGAGCAGCGGATTGCTGATATGAATGAATTGCAGGATCGTCTTGACACTACAGAATCTTTGGTGAGCCAGGAAAGCAAGGAGTTTGACAAGGCTATTGATACCTTGATTGGAAAGCTTACCCAGACCAAGACCACTCTTGATCAGGCAGCTACTGAGCGGGATACCTCTCTTGAGGAGCTGGCTACTGTGCGTGAATTACTGGATACCAGCCTTAAGAACCTGTTGAACCTGCAGAGGACTTTTAATAATATTGAGAAGATGGTTAATGCTATTGAGGTTACAGATCCCTCTGCTGTTGTGCAGCCTGTTGTTACCCATATAAAGCCTATAACGACTGAGAAAAGCTATCTTAATTACATCACACCTATTTTGATTGTCTTGATCCTTTCTTTTACTGCGCTTCTTTTAGCGCCTACCTTGATTTTGTTGGAGAAGAACTCTTCAGCATATTTCAGGAATTATATGATGCCAGTAAAAGAATGGATTTTTATTTTAGCTACATTCTTGAGCAGTTTCCTTGTCTTGATGGTGCAGCTGGTCATTATTCTTGCTATTGCAGCGATTGTTTTCAGCAGTCAGATGTTTTCTGGAATGGGCACCACTCTTGCCATTCTTGTCTTGCTGTCCTCTATTTTTATTTTCATGGGCATGATCATTGGCTACATGTTTAATTCAGAAGAGACTGCTATGCTTGCAGGGATCTCTGTGGGCAGTGCCATGTTGTTCTTGTCAGACATCATAATCCCTATTGAGAGCATGCCGCCTTTGATGTACAATCTTGCGCAGTACAGCCCTCTTGTTCTGGGAGGAACGCTGCTGAGGGGCACTATGCTCTACAATGCCACTTTTATAGATATTGGGGCCAAGTTCCTGGTTCTCTTGTTTTATTTTGTTCTCTTTGGAGTGTGTGCTTTTGCCTCTTTTTACATTGCAAAAGACAAGAAGCTCTCTAAGAAGCTTGGCATCAGGCTTAAGAAAATGATTCCTAAGCATAAAAAGAAGGATAGGTTGAGTGTATCTGATTTTCAGAAGCCTAAAAACAAATAATTTTTTAAAGGCCCCAGATAGTTAATGTTCTATGGTTGATTTCAAGAAGCTGAGGGAAGAGAGCATCAAGCTGGCAAGGCAGGCTGTGAAAAAAGCAGTCTCTCGTGATTTGCTTATTATTCAGGCGGTTCATGCTATTGAAGAGAGCACGACTGTCAGCAATATGCTTGTGAATCGTTTGAGAGAGTGGTATGGCTTCTATAATCCAGAGTTTGTTAAAGAGGTGCGCTCTAATGAGGAATTTGTTTCTAAGATTGCTTCTGCCAAAAAGCAGAAAGACAGCATGGGTGCTGATCTTGAGAAACAGGATCTTAAAATCATTCTTGATTTAGCTAAGCAGATTGTTTCTTTGCACAAGATGAAAGAGGAATTGACAGAATATCTTGATAAGACCATGCAGGAGGTCTGCCCTAATC
>JAHWHC010000073.1 GCA_019323555.1 Candidatus Woesearchaeota archaeon | reverse complement strand
GTTGAACTCACTTTTTCTTTAATTTATTGTTATTAGCCCTTAATCCTATGTTTTAGGCTGGGTTCTTGAGGCATGCTAAAACCACCCAAAATTCCCTCTGGGTTGGTGATTGGGAATACCTATTTCTCAAGCCTTATTGAGCAAAAATTCACTAGTGCCTAAACTCTCACCACTCTAAAATTCTGGGATTTTGCCTGCAGTAATATTCAATTTTTTCCTTGATATATTTGCTCACTCTTGTTATCCTCACTTTTCCAAGGTAGAAAAAATTGGCTAGTACTTTGAAATATATTTTGTTATACTCATTTTGGCTAATAACTTTTGTTAAAGAGTTAACGTTGTTCACTATGTTGCATTAGTTGTTTTGTTTTTATCATTTTGTAGAGGGCAAGATGTCCCAAGAAGACAGTGACAAAATCAATTTTTTCATTTTACAGAGGATAAAAAAACAAATTCAAGATACTCCAAAATAGGGACATTTTAGGCCAAAAATGCCAAAAGTGAGAGTTAGGGAAAACTAGTGCCTAACGAGGGTTCTGAGTCATTGTATGGAATTATCCCAGAATCTTGTGAAACTGCATTACTTTTTCAGGATTTGTTGTTGAACCAGGGTTGTTGATGAAAAGCCCCTTGAACTCATTTGTCGGGAAAACCACAGAAAGTCAGGGAAAATCTCTGCTCTGTCGGAGTTATGCCAGAAATGATGATTTTTTGAAACCTTGAAAAAAGGCTAGTTTGTGGAAATTGTCGGGATTTTAACAAAAACTACGTTGAATTTGGCTTGAAAACACCTGTTTCAGAAGGCCAGAATACCCTTTTTTAAAAAAGTCTTCTCAGATCCAAAATATGGGCGAATTTTGGATTTTTTAATGAAAATTTGAATCTAAAAATTCTGAATGATTATAAGTTTTAAGCAGATATGATTATTTATAATCAATTTGATTTTTAATCAAATCCTAAAAGTTTTAGCTGTCGGGGTAATACCGAAAGAAATTTAAGGAAGTTCTTCCAAACAAGGAAACAAAAGAGGTTTTGAATGAACATCCAACTAGGAAACAATGAAGTTCTACCAGACGCAGATGTAGACGAAATGGCACGCATACTGCTGGCCAGATTCGGGCTTCTGCCAAGGAAAAAGGACGGCTCTGCAAAAATGCATGCCCTGCTTCTAGAGCTCTATGAGCGCAAGAAACAGGCAAACAAGGAGAAGAGGCCAGAGAGCGCAGTCATGCCAGTAGAGGAGATGGGCATATTCGCAGGCATCAAGCGCCAGACAATGTACGACTATCTCCACAGGTGGCTGCATCTAGGAATTCTCAAGAAAACAAGCTTTGTCTCAGAAGGCAAAGTGGTGATCGGCTATGAGCTGAATGGCAACAATCTGGAGGGGGCCTTCAGAAAGGCAGAATCCACGATAAAGAACCATCTTGAGGACAGCTTCAAGCTCTTGGGAGAGCTGCAGAACCAGATAAAAAAAGAGAAAATTTCGAGTGCAATCAATGCACCCAATACGACAGAGGAGTATTAAGCCCAACAACACAGTGCTTAGCCTGCTTCTCCCTGAAGCTCTGGGTCAGATTGATGTAGACCCTGTTACTGGAGTACCGCTTAACAAGGGGCACGCCTTTCTCCACGATATTCGCCACATACTGCGCTATCAGGGATTCTGAGATGCTCAGGTGTGCGGCAATCTCCCTGTAGGTGATAAAGGATTTTGTTGATCCAAGAGCGTATAAAGCCTGGAAAACCTCTTTTTCACGCTTTGTGAGCGCCTTAACCTTGAACTGCTTCTCTTCTGAACTACCCTTGACTAAAAGGCTTATTTCCTCGATTTTAGAAGCTAATTTATCGATTTTAGCGTCCAATTGCATCAAGAATTCGTGATTGGTCTGGATCTCAGTCGTGTTCTCATTGATGGACTCACGGTGATCATCCAGCTCCTCCCTAACAGCCTCAAGAACTTGTGTAAAATGCTTGTTTAAAATCTCTTCGCTAGACAGCAATACCTCTTCTTTTCCTGTTGTATCCAAATTTACCACCCCTCACAATAACCTGTCAAAACAGGCAACTTATTTTTAAACATTTATGTTCTGTAAACTCTATTTTCTAACACGCTTAGGGAGCTCTGCAACATACACCTTCTCCCTTCCAGAGCTTATGACTGTGATGTCTGCATCCTTCTCAATGTCCTCCAAAAGCCTGTAAAACGAGCTCTTGGAGCAGAGACCCTGCTCATCCACAACAATCTCCCTAAGAGCCATGGCAGATATCCTGTTGTACTTGCGAATCAGGGAGATAATCATGCTCTTGATGTAGTCCTTGGAGTTCCTGGTGATCTTCTTGATCATCTTCTCCCGCAGAGCAGAAACAGGCCTAGCAGCAGGGGCTGTCTCCCTCACAATCACCCTTTTTTCCTGAGGCTGGGCCCTTCTCCTTTCCTCAAGATGCTCCAGCTTTTCAGAGATCTGGCTGACCCTATCCCTGAGCTCATCATAGTCGTAAAAAGAGTCAACAATCTGCTTGACCTCTGCCATTGATTTCGGGGCAGATTCCAGTGATTCAAGCTCCTTCTTCATGCCCTGAATCGTCTCATCCTGATGCCTTATCAAGGCCTTCTGCTTATTGGATTCTGAGTAGAAAAAATCAAGCCACTGGTAGATTGCCGCAGTGTCCTGCCTGACCCGATCAAAGGAATCAGCTATCTTTGCATCTAGCTGAGCAAGCCTGTCATCCACCCTTTTTTTTGAACTCCAAAACATTTCTAATGCTTAAATACGCAAGGAGTATAAAAATCTTTCTGCAAAAAAGACTGTCCCAGGACATTCCCAGGAATGAAGTGGGAATGGGAATGGGAATAGTTTGGGAATATTTATCGACGATAAATGCGCTGGGAATGGGACTACTTGGGAACACTTGGGACTAGAATGGGACTGTCCCAAGACAATTTTGGGAATATCTGGGAATAAGACTGGGACTACTTACAGTCGAGAAAGGGGTATTTCTGGGAATAACTGGGAATATTATGGGAATATAGTGGGAATATGATTAGAGGTGGGAATGTCTTATTTTGGGACTAGTTGGGAATAGTTTGGGAATAACTGGGAATGAGATCAACAAAAGGTTTAAATAGTAGTTTTGTTTTACTACAAAAATAAAAGGGCAAAAACATCTGCCTTTTGAAATCAAAAATAAAAAAAACCAAAGCCAATCAAAATTGGTTTTGGAAAGCAAAAATCAACTTCACAAAAAAAAGCTCAAAATGCATATTATATATAGTAAGCAAAAAAAGCAGTTTTGGGCTGAAAAGTGAAAGGTTAACAACGCGCCAGATTTTGCCCAAAAAGCAGGCTGTGAAAAAGCTGAAAAAAGCCTGCTAAACAAGGGCAAATAAGTGTCTCGAGAGGGGCCTTGAAAGGGGCGCAATAAGACCTGAAAGTGAGACAAATTACGGCAAAATCCCAGAAAAAAGCCCAAAAAGTGAGAGTTCGCAGGAGGGTTAAACTGGGCTTAAATTGGTTAGGCACCAGTTAAATTGTGGGCATATTACGGGATTAAGCCAGAAAAAGGCAGTAAAAGTGAGGATTTAAACAAGGCAAAATGGCTAAAATAACCAGATTCTTCACCAAGAAGCTCCCTAGTGGGCAAATAGTGAGGATAGAGGGTGATGAAGCAAGGCATATGAAGGTCTTAAGGCTGAATAAAGGGGATCAGATATGCTTATTTGACGGTACTGGAAATGAGATAATAGGCCAAATAACAGCCATAGAGCCTAAAAAGGTTGAAATAAAGGTAGTTGCAAGGGAAAAAGTGAGTACAACAGGGGTTTTAGTGGATCTGGCCATATCTGTGCCTAAAGGAAAACGATGGGATTGGCTAATACAGAAGGCTACAGAGCTAGGGGTTGGAAGGATAATCCCCATATTGACAAAACGCGGAGTAGTGATTCCCAAGAAAGAAGGCAAAAGTGAGCGCTGGAGCAGAATAGCTGTAGAGGCAGCAAAACAGAGCCAGAGAGCGACTGTACCAGGGATAACAGAGCCTGTGAAATTCGAGGATTTGCTTGATTTTACAGACGAATATGACCTGAAACTAATTGCTTCTACGACGGCAAAACAAGATTTAAAGAGCGCACTGCAAAAAAAGAAGCCCAAGAGAATACTCTGTTTAATTGGGCCTGAAGGAGGTTTTACAGACGAGGAAGAAGACAAAGCCAAAAAAAGAGGATTTATACCAGTAAAACTGGGCAAGGAAATACTAAGAGTCGAGACTGCAGGAATAGCAATGATAGCTATGATAAAATATGAATATGATTCGTAACCAACTAAAAATCAGAGATTTTTAGAGGTTTCGCATTGCAAAGCAATTACGAAACCTTTTTAAACAAACTAGGATTTTATGATTTAAAATGGAAATCAATATTCTCGAGGAAAAAAAGAACAAACTCGTGTTTGAGGTAAAAGGGGAAGGAAACACCCTCTGCAATGCTCTGCAAAAAGAGCTATGGACAGATTCACATGTCAAGGTAGCAGGGTACAACATAGCACATCCTCTTATTAACATTCCTAAGTTTGTACTAGAGACAGACGGTGCAGACCCAAAAAAGACTATTTCTGCAGCAGTGAAACGACTGACAAAAGAATCAGCAAAGCTAAAAGAACAGTCCAAAAAGATCAAGTAAAATGCTGACTGCTAAAGACGGTAAAGCACTCATAAAACTTGCAAAAGATGCTGTGAAAAGCTATCTAGAGAAAAAGCCCTACCAGACTCCAGAAGCAATAAAGAAGAAATATGGAGAGAACAAAGGGGTTTTTGTGTGCATCAAAAAAGGCAAGCAATTAAGAGGGTGCATAGGGTATATTGAAGCAAAACACCCGCTGTGGTGGAGTGTGGTAAATGCTGCTAAAGGAGCTGCATTTGAGGACCCCAGATTCCCGCCGACAACAGCAGGGGAGATGCCAGAGATAAACTTTGAGATCTCTGTATTGACAGAACCAAAGCTGCTCAAGTGTAAGCCTGAAGAACGGCCCAGCAAGATCAAGATTGGAAAACACGGCTTGATAGCTGAAAAAGAACATTACAGAGGATTATTATTACCGCAAGTATTTCCTGAATTTGGGGCTGATGCAGAATCTGCCCTGGACATGACGTGTGAAAAAGCAGGACTTCCTGCCAGAGACTGGGAGAGCCCAGAGACAAAGATATACACGTTTGAGTGCCAAATCTTCAAGGAGTAGTGTGGGAAAGCGTATACTGGCGAAATTCTTAAATATTACATAGTGCCTAAACAAAAAAATGGTGTTTGTCAGAATAAAAAAGCTCAAAGGAAAAGAATATGCATACTTAGTAGAGAATGAATGGACAATAAACGGAAGCAGGCAGAGAGTGAAGGCATACCTAGGAAGGGTTGTTAAACCATTAAGACAGAAAGAAAAGATTACAGATATTCGTGATTTAGATTACAGAGATGCAGTGCTTGCATTAGTGAAGCAGGAATTACTGAACCACGGATTTAGCGAAGACCTCACTAATGACGGTGTTTCAGTAGATTTAACTGAGAAAAAGATATTGAATGGAAAAAGAAATGCAGTGATAGCACTAAACGAAGGGTTTCTTTGTTCACAAACTTTAAAAGATGCACTAGATATTCAATTAACAGGGTATGAAGAAGAGGCAGGAACACAATTAGCAAAAACATTATTAGAATTAGGGCTTAGACTACCAAAAGATATATTTGTACAATTGTTTGAAAAAATATATAAAGGAAACACAAATATAGGTGCATAAATGGAGAAAGTACCAAGACACGTGGGAATCATCATGGATGGCAACAGAAGATTTGCCAGAAAACTGATGATGAAGCCTTGGATGGGGCATGAATGGGGCGCCAAGAAACTGCGCAATGTGCTGGAGTGGAGCAAAGAGCTGGGCATAAAAGAAGTAACATTCTACGCGTTTTCTATCCAGAATTTTAACAGGCCAAAACACGAATTTGATTACTTAATGGATGTCTTTTGCAAGGAATTTGATGACTTAATGAAGGAAGAGAACTTTGCAAAGCTTAAGCAAGATGGTGTGCGGCTTGATTTTATCGGCAGATTATCCAAATTTCCTGAAAAAGTGCATTCTCGCATGCTAAAACTCATGGAATTGACAAAAGAGCACGACAAATATCACGTTCATTTTGCAATGGCATACGGCGGAAGAGAGGAAGTCATTGATGCTGTGCAGAAAATAGCTGAACAGGTCAAGAAAGGCGAGCTGGATATCAGTGCAATAAATGAAAAAACCTTTGCAGAGAACCTATATTTGAATTCTGAGCCAGATTTAGTGATCAGGACAGGCGGTGAAAGAAGGACATCAAACTTCTTGACCTGGCAGAGCACATATTCTGAACTGATTTTCTTAGAAAAACACTGGCCAGAACTAGAAAAATCAGATTTCATAGCTGCAATACAAGAATATTCTGAAAGAGACAGAAGATTTGGGAGATAATGGAATTACAAGACCTTTTTGAGTTTGCAAAAAAAGAGCATGATAGACAGGTAACCCACCACAAGGTAAAAGGAGATCCTAAAGTAAAATACACTATGTTTGCAAAGCTTATCGAAGAACTTGGTGAGTTATCAGAAGCAATGACAACTGCAGACGGCTTGCAGAGAGGAGACAAGCTAAGAAAAGCAAAGTCAGAGCTTGCAGATGAGTTCGCAGATGTACTCTTGGTGACATTAATTCTAGCAGAAGAATGGAACGTGGATGCTAAAAAAGCACTAATTGAAAAAATAGAAAAAATCAAGAAAAGAAATTACAAGTAATCAAACCTTTATTTCTACAATCTTGAACTTAGTCAAGTAATACGGAAAGGGATTAGGCTTGTCAGCATACCGTATCGGAAGAACCTTGCTCTTGTAGGTCTTATCATATGTCGTGAAGTCAAAATTCAGCAACAATTTTGAGGGCGGCTCAAAAAAAGTGCCTGGCATAGGCCTCTCAAAATCAACCTTGACCAAAACATTAGCAGTGCCGTCAATTGCATTGGTTACTACAACAGTGCCAGCCACATCTTCTGCATCAAATTCACCATAAGGATTTGTAATCTTCATGCTCTTTATCTCGCCAAAAACACCATCAAAGAAAATAAAACCCTCAAAAACAGCTGTCTTTCCAGCAGTCACAAGAGAAAGAGCAAAAGTACCAGTCAAGCCCGTATTAAAATTCTCTTTAGCAGAGGCAGCCAGTTTAAAACTAGTCACACCATCTGGATCAAAAACAGCATCAAAAGAGTTTATTGTGATTACAGGATTGCTTGTATCAGAGATAACCGCTGCCGTAGGGGTGCTGGCAGTGTAAGTCAAGAGACCCCCAACTAAAGCAATTGTAATCAAAATGATATATGCAGTCAAAACAGTCTCTTTGCCCCTCTTATTCATAGTCCTTTTTTAAATACTTAAGTATATAAAGATTTCTACTATCAAATCCGAAATCAATGCAAACTAAATCCTTATTTTGCAAGGTTCCGAAACCTATGGTTTACGAAACCTTTATAAATGAACCATCAATTCACATAGCTATTACCCGCAGCACAACCTAAGAGTTGGAGGGAAGAATGAACAAGGAACAATTCAAAAAAGCAATAGAACTAGTAAAAAATAATTCTCCTAAAAGAAAATTCAAACAGGGATACGACCTAATTGTAAATCTGAAAGATCTTGACATGAAAAAACCAGACCAGCAGGTAAGCAACTGGGTTGTCTTGAGATACGGCAGAGGAAAGAAAACAAAGGTATGCGCCCTGACAGGACCAGAGCTGGCAGACCAGGCAAAAGCGAACTGCGACACAGTCATAATGCAGGACGACTTCCCAAAATATGCCGAGAGCAAACAATTAGTAAAAAAACTAGCAAAAGATCATGATTTCTTTATTGCACAAGCAAACATAATGCCTGATGTGGCAAAGACCTTTGGTAGGATACTAGGAAGCAGAGGAAAGATGCCAAACCCAAAAATAGGGTGTGTAGTCCCGCCAAACGCAAACTTAAAGCCGCTTGTTGAAAAACTACAGAAAACAGTAGGCTTGATAGCAAAAACACAATTGAGCATCAAATGCCTAATCGGCACAGAGGAGATGAAAGACGAGGAAGTTCTGGACAACATAATGACTGTCTACAACAACCTGACTCATAATCTACCGGCAGAAGAGAGAAACATCAAGAACATACAATTAAAGTTCACAATGGGTCCTCCTGCCCTAATCACACAAAAAGAAGTCACAATCAAGAAAGCAGCTGAAGAGGCAGAGAGAAAATGAGCGAAAAAACAAGCTGTGCAGCGCCAAAGAAAAAGAATGTTGTCAAGCAGGTAGCAGACTTGATTAAACAATACCCTATCATCGGCGTTGTAAACATGGAAAACCTGCCAACACCGCAGCTTCAGAGAATGAGGGCACAGCTAAGAGGCAAAGTAGACCTCCTGATGACAAAAAGAAGGCTTATTGTGAAAGCAATGGACCAGATAAAAGACAAGCCTGGCTTTGAGAAGCTAAAAGACAGCATGAGAGGAATGCCAGCATTGCTATTTACCAAAGAAAATCCTTTTACTTTATTCAAAACATTAAAACAAAACAAATCAAAAGCGCCTGCAAAAGCAGGACAGACAGCCCCTTCTGACATTGTTGTTCCAGCAGGACCAACACCATTTGCACCAGGACCAGTTATTGGTGAACTAGGAGCACTAGGCATCAAAGCTGCTGTAGAAGGAGGCAAGATCGCAATCAAGAGCGACACAAAAGTCTGCTCAGAAGGCACTGTAATAAGTGAAAAACTAGCAAGCATGCTTACGAGACTAGGAATTGAACCAATGGAGATTGGACTGGATTTACTTGCAGTCTATGAAAAAGGAACAATCTACCCAAAAAGCGTGCTAGATATTGATGAAAAGAAATTCATGAGCGACTTGATGCTATCTGCAAGCCAGGCACACGAACTTGCGCTTGGAATCGGCTATACCACACCAGATACAATCGAACCAATGATACAGAGAACATACAGAGCAGCAAAAGCGATTGCAAAAGAAGGAAAATTCCTGACAGGTGAAACAGCTTCAGAGATGGTAGAGCAGGCAGAAAGAGAGATGCTAGCACTGAAATCACAATTACCAGAAGTAAAAGTTGAGGAGAAGAAGGAAGAACCTAAAGCAGAAGAAAAACCTGCAGAGGCACCAAAGGAAGAAAAACCACATCCAAAACAAGGGGATGTATCACAAGATCAAGCTAAAGATTTATTAAAAAATCTTCAAGAAAAAGGAACACTAAGAGAGGAAAAATCATAATTTAGGGAGGTCAAAAAATGGAATACGTATATGCGGCAATGCTAATCCACAAAGCTGGAGGCAAAGTAGATGAAGCAACTGTAAAGAAAGTACTAGAGGCAGCTGGCGTCAAAGCAGATGATGCAAGAATAAAAGCACTTGTAGCATCACTAGAAGGCGTAAACATTGATGAAGCAATAAAGAATGCCACAGTTGCACCTGTTGCAGCAGCACCAGCCGCTGGTGGAGCAGCGCCAAAAGAAGAAAAGAAAGAAGCACCAAAAGAAGAGAAAAAATCTGCTGAAGAAGCAGCAGCTGGACTTGGCGCACTATTTGGCTAAGAGGAGGTAATAAGTTGTTGTTTTTACTTTTTTATTTAACAACACTTTACAATAAATGCACCCATCGAACAGCGGAACTTCAAAACAGATAAATGAGCTCAAGAAAGAGATACAAGAGCTAAGAAGGAGTCTTAACCAGATTAACGACCAAAAAGAAGCACTTTTCCAGAAGCGAGAAAAGCTGGGAAAAGAGATTATTTCTCTGATAAATACAACAAAAAATCTCAGAAAGAAAAGAGATGAATTGACTACTTCTGTGAAAGAGTTCAAGGGCGAAAGAAAAAAGCTAAATGAAGACATAACAAAGAAAATAGACAACATAAAAAAGCTGAACAAAGAGAAAAAAGACCTTGAACGCAAAAAAGGAATAAGAGAAAACCCTTCACAGCTCAAGAGAGAGATAGACGGCATAGAATTCAAGATCGAGACCAGTGCCCTAAGCTTTGACAAAGAACAGAAATTGATGAAGCATTTGAAAGAATTGAAGAAAAAGTTCAAGGAATTAACAGAAATGAGCGGGGTGTGGGAATCAACACACGGGCTTTCTAAAGAAATTGATGCAGAAAAGAAGAAAGCAGATGAATTTCACAAAAAAATACAAGATCTAGCAAAAGAAAGCCAGGAAAAACACGAGACAAGCATAGAGAATTCTAAAAAGATACAGGAACTGAAAGATGAAGAAGAGAAAGTCAAGAAAGGAATAACAGAGAAAAAAGAAGAGATAAGCAAAATAAACGAGAAACTGAAAGTGAAACTGCAACAAATAGGGGAGCTAGACGCAACCTACACAGAAGAGAAAAAACACAAAAAAGAGACACAAGAAAAAAGGCGCAAAAAATCAATATCAGAAAGACAAAAAGAAGTTGAAGACAAACTAACAAGAGGCGAGAAATTAACAACAGAAGACATTCTTATAATGCAGAATATTGATGAGAAATAAAAAAATTACTTCTTCTTTTCAGCAGCTTCGTTCTTAGTAGCAGACTCAAACTCTGTGTATTTACACTTTCCGCAGTAAGAACGGCCTTTGTGCTTGCCCATGAAGAACCCTGTGCCGCACTTTGGGCAGGATTTTCTTTTTCTATCTAAAGAATCTCCTTTTTTCTCGAAAAAATCAGCAGTCTTTACAGGTTTTCTTTTTCTTCTCGGCTTTTTTTCTCCCATTATTCTCCCTCTTTCTTCTCCTCTTTAGGAGCCTCTTCTTTCTTCTCTTCCTTAGGAGCTTCTTCTTTCTTCTCTTCAGGCTTTGCCTCTTCCTTAGGAGCTTCAGCAGGCTTTGCTTCTTCAGCAGCCTTCTTGGCAGCTTCTGCCTTTTTCTGCTCTTTCTCAAGCTGCTTCTTAGGCTTTGGCTCAATCTTGTCAAGCTCTTCCTTGGACTTGTAAACAAAAGCAGTGAAAACTGCCTGGTGAGAACCCATGTTAGTATGAATCTTCTTCATCTTTACGACAGAGGCATCTGCCTTTAACTGTGAAGCAATGCTCTGAGCCATCTGCTCATTAGAAGGCGTAGCGCCCTCAAAAGTAACAGTGCCAGAGACTTCAATCCTTGACAACAAGGGATTTTCCTTTTTATTCTTTATTTCTAATTTCATTTTAGGTCACTTTTATTGCATATTCTCCTTTAACTTTTGCACCTATCTTTTTTGCAATCTCAGACTTGTTAGCGTCAATAATGTATAATCTTCCTTTCCAGTTAGTTATGAACTGAGATCCCTTGCAGACAGGACACTCATCGCCCTCTACAAAGATCTTACATGACTTACAAGCTTTTTTCTTCATTTTTTCTTACCTGCTGCTTTTTTTGCAGTAGCCTTTTTCTCTTCCTTAGCTGGCTTTTCCTTACCTTCTTCCTCAATCCATTCCAGCTTTCCAAGGCCCTGCTGCCTCATTGTTAGGCCAATCTTTGGATTAGTAATATCCTTGAATGAAACTGCAATAACCCTTGCCCTGCAAAGGTCCCCTACTTTCAGGACTTTCTTGCTGTCTCTTCCTGTCAAGACCTTGTCTTTAGCAAAACTCACAAAATCATCCATTGTCTGGCTGATGTGAATCATGCCGTCAATAGGCCCCATTGTCAGGAACGCACCAAAATCTGCAATGTCCTTTATCCTTCCAACCACAACTTCCTGAAGCTCTGGCTTGAAAGCAATAATCTCAAATGTTGTCTCATAATATGAAGCGCCGTCACCAGGGATTATAACCCCTTCGCCGATGTCCTTGACATTGACAATATCAATGACAAAGCCAAGCTCTGCATTAGTCAAGCCGTCATATTTTAACTTGACTGACTTCAGCACTGCATCCTTGACATCCAAGTCAAAATACCTTGGAGGTACCCTGATATGATCCTTTAGCTCAATTTTGTAAAACATTTTGTCTTAATCCTCGCCTACATCAACACAGGAAGGCATTTTTTTAAGAAACCCCCTGTATCTCACTATACTCGAAGAATCAGAAGCGCTTTAAAAAGCTTTCGAAATGTCTAGGCTTTTGCGCCCTTGACTAGAAGAGGCAGATTATTAAGTGTAACTTTAACAGCTTTTCCCTTGCCTATCCTTTCACGTGTAATCTTACCAGCATTCTCAAGCCTGCAAAGCTTGATAGACAAACTAGCTGCGCTCTTATACCTGCCAATCTTTTGGAGATCAGCCATTGGAACCAAGACACCCTCTGGTGTATCCGGATCATAGCCCTCTTTCTTAAGGCGTTCATAAAAATCACGTTCATTAGACTGGAAAGTGACTGTCTGCCGAGCTACTTCGGTTTTTATTTCTGTGCGCTCAAGTTCCTGCAATCTTTGAGCATTTTCCTTGATTTGCGCCTCTATAGACTCAACTTCCTCTCTTTTTCTAGGATTCCTAAAATAATTAATGTCAGCAGTGATTACGTTTCTCTTTCTAACAAGATCTTCTGTTTCACTAGTTAAATTTTTTATTATAACTGGCCGGCTTTTCCCTTCTATACGCGCGATTTGGCGATTAATTCCATCTAGAGGAAGCTCAAGCTCTCTTGCAAGTGCTTTCAAAGCACGATATCGTCTTAAGGTTGTATCTATTCGATCTTGCGGAAGATTGTCTGTATCTTCTGGCACTAAACCAAAAAGAACTGTTTCAAGATTACGCTCTCTTTTCTTACTGCCTTGTGTTATATCTGTTCTTGAACCATTCTTTTGGGATGGTTTTGCAGGAGCAGAACTGCCTGCAGCAGGCGGGTGTTCATCGCCATTACCTGTTTTTTCAGGCTCAGGCTCCTGGTATGTGCCTGTAATTTTCGCCAGGAATTTGTCTGCTTCTTTTACATTACCAAGAGCTTCTTCAATAACAGCCATCTCTTCCCAGACCTGCTTTCTTAACCTCTTTTCACGCCCCAAACTATCACTAGAAGACGCTTCTTGAGGCGGAGCCCATTTAAATCCTGTAGCAAAGAATTTTTTGGCAAATTTTTCAATAAAAAGTTTTTTATCACTGCCGTCTTTTAAGCCATAACCCCAAACTTCAACAGGATGAGCTTCCAGTCTCTTAGGGGTCCAGAGATTACAACCTTGTGTATCCCCGCCCAGGTTTCTTGCAACAAGAAGCTTATACACCTCTCTGGCCATATTTGCTACAGTAATCTCATTGGAAAAGATAGCAACAGCATTTTCAGTTTCAATTGCCTGGGCAATTGCATGCGCAATAAGCTTTTCATCTGTCGCCTTGGCACGTGTTAGGTTTTTCTTAAGTTTTGGAAAATACTCCAATACTTTTTGAGCAATCTGATAACATGCTTGAAAAACAGGCGTAGACTCGTAAGGGGGCAATTGCCTTGATCCTATGCTATCTCGAAGTGTGACATAGACTTTTGCTAATCTTTCATGGTGCTTTTTCGGCCAAGCAACACGCCCTATCTCGCCCAATGCAGACTCAAGATCAGCATACATCTCGTCCTGTATTTCGCGCGTAATCACCACTTTATCTGCCTTGTGTCCAAGTACCTTATTAATAAGAGTTGAATTAAACTCAATTATTGGCTCTACTGTATCTTTTGTAGCTTCTTCTAGCTCAGAATGACTAAGATAAGGAATTATATCTGTATCTAAAAAAACAATGCCTTTGCGCTTACTTGCGATACTCGCTATAAAAGCACCCATCTGACCAACTATTCTTGGTTCTGGCTCTAAAAGATAACATTTATTTGTTTCAGCCATATTCTCCCCACCACTTCAGAAAAAAAGGCCCTTATTTAAAAAGTTTAGGGAAAAAAGATTATTACTACTATCTTGTTTTATCCAAAGAAAAAAACAGTTAAATCTGCTCTACTCTGACAATAGCTCTTTAATTATATCGCTGGTCAGAAGATTAAAAGTATATCCTCCCCTTACTTCTCTCTTAAGCTTGTCTTTTTTTCCCAAGTCCACCAAAACACGGCTTACCTTAATTTTCGGCCAGCCAATAGCATCCTGTATCTGAGTATTTGAGGCCCAGATGCCTTGCTCAATAACCTCTGCACCAGCCTTTTCCAGAGATTCAACAAAAGCTCTTGCGCTCTCATCAAGATTCGCAATATTAAATGGAACAGAAACACTGCACTTCTGCGTGTAATTAAACAATTCTTGCTGCTTAGAGGCAAATTCTTGTTCTAATTCCTGTTCTTTAACTCTGATCGGGTCTGTCTCTAAAGCTCTCAGATATTCAGGATTCTGCCTCAATGCAATGATTTGCTCATTGATATTTTTCAAGTCTGTTTCTGCACTTTCAATCAACTTTTCAATTGTCTTGCCTTCAAGCTGCCTGATCTCTTCATCTAAACTATCTGTTGGAAGGCCGCATCTCTTATATACCACCTGAAAATCTTTGCAAACACCAATAGCTGCTATAATCTTATCTTGATCATCAACAGTCAATTTCTCTGGATCAATGCCAGCAGTAGCATAAATTCTTTCAAGAGCCTTAAGAACATCTACTTCTTTACCAGGCTTCTCGACAACAACTGCATCTTTTTTAGGAGCTGCAGTTTCTGAAGGTGCTGTTTCTTTTTGCTTGACAAGCGCAGCAAGCGCAATACCATTGCCCAGGGCAGCTTCTACATCAATAAGATTTGTCTGAACAAACTTTATGAATTCTGCCTTATCCTTAGCAGAATAACCTTTCTTTGGCACCCATTCTTTAGGGGCGTGTTCTTTTGCGTTATATACCGGACGAAAAAGATTCTTAGCCGGGTCAAAACAAACAACCTCAACGTTATTGACATTTAGCCGCTGGCCAGAGATAGTGTCCACACCAACAACATTCCTGCAAGACAGAACTGCATATAGCTCTGCAGCAATATTCCTTATGTCTGGATCACTTGAAAGAATGTAAACTTTCTTGTCCTGCGCAATAGCTTCTGCAAAAGCATAAGCAACAATACGCTCATCTGGCTCGTCTCCTGAGCTCGGCTCTTTTTTCAGCTCTGGAAAATCAAGGACCAGCTTACGAACAATGCTTTTCATAGCGTCATAAATAACAGTGCCTTCTTGCTCTGCAGTTTCTTCTAATCTTTTAGGAGCATTTACTTTTTTGTGAAGTTCAACATAAGACTCAAGCAAACTGCGGTATAAAGAAGAATTGCCGGACATTTTCTTGATTTCATCCTGCATGAAATCAAAACCTGCGTTCATTTCTTTTCTTGCTTCTCTTGTGATGATAACACGGTCAGAAGCAAAATTCTGAACAACTTCTGCAATGGCAGAATTTAACATAACAATGCCCTCAATACTGTCACTTTTGGTTCTTTTCAATTGCGCAATATCTGCATCTGGGATGATATTATTATCTAAAACAACAATGCCCTGCCTAGGAATAGCCTGGATATATCTTGTCATCAATTTCAGATTATCCAAAGGAGCATCAAACATAGGACAATACTTTTCTTTTTTTCTGTCTAAACTAGCACCAGGAATTCTCATAATAATAATAACAGCTGCAAGTC
>JAHWHC010000072.1 GCA_019323555.1 Candidatus Woesearchaeota archaeon | reverse complement strand
TTGATTCCCGCTGCATTTGTAGAGCCAGACGAGAAACAGCTAAGGAAAGCATCTAGATTCAAGCAATTAAGTGTATATGCAGCAGGACCATTCGCAAACATTGTCTTTGGATTTGCCTGCTTAGGATTATTTTTACTGGTGCTAAACCCTTTGACAGCATCAATGTATAATTATGAAGGAGTCCAAGTGAAGGAATTCATGCCAAACAGCCCTGCAGAGATAAGCGGCATGGCCACAGGAGAGATAATAACACAGATAAATGACATAGAGATAAAGAACACAGAAGATTTTCTTAATTCAATAGAGGGCGCAGAACCAGGTGATGTAAAAGAGATCAAGACTAAAGACAATACTTATTCTGTGCAATTGACAGAGGATCCTGCTGAAAAAGACGCATTCCTGGGAATCTGGGTCATGACAGAAAAATCCATGAAGAATCAAAACATATTCTCTTATTTTATTGTGTGGGTAACGGACCTATTTTACTGGCTGTTCTTGTTAAACTTAGGAGTTGGCTTGTTTAATCTTGTTCCAATCGGGCCAATAGACGGCGGAAGGATGCTCCAGAGTGTTCTTGAGAAAGTGATGCACAACAAGCACGCAACAAGAGTGTGGCACACTGTAAGCGCTGTTGTATTAATGATAATTTTAAGTAATGTGATTTATGCTTTTATAGCATAAGGGGGTATAAAATGGCAAAAACACTTTCAGTTGATGAGTTTATGAAAACTGCGACTGCAAACCAAAAAGATTTGCTCAATAAAATAATGGTGGCTGCGACAAAAGAACAGGACTTGGCAAAGGAAGTAAATGCAGTATATGCGGCTGCAAAGCCAGGAGGACTGCATTCTCCAGACGGCATTAGTTTAACTGTCTGTGAAGATGAAGATGATGCAAAAATTGTTTCTTTAGGGTCTCGCATGAAACTAGAGGAGACAAGAGCACAAATTAAGAGATATATGCAAGAAGCAGTTAAAATCGGCATGGGGCACCTTGGAATAATCAACAGAAATTACGAGCATTACGTGGGGGCGCCAATTCCTGAATAAAATTTTAAAATTTTTTCTTTCACAAAATTTATATAGCAGTTATTGATATTCCCTAGTAACTTACTAGAGAAAGGTGATTTGAGACGAAACTTTCAACAAAATCAGAATATGCCTGCCTTGCTCTGGTCGACCTGTCAAAACAATATAACAAAGGACTGGTCAAGATCGAGGAAATTGCAAAAAGGCAGCACATACCAAAGAAATATCTTGAACAAATACTGCTTCTGCTGAAGACATCTGGCTATCTTAAAAGCAAAAGAGGGGCTGAAGGAGGGTACAGGCTCTCAAAGCCCCCAAATAAAATCTCTGTAGCAGAGATTGTCAGGCTAATGGACGGGGCACTTGCTCCTGTGGAATCTGTGAGCAAGTATTTTTACGAGCCAACGCCGATATCCAAGAACAAGCAGCTGATAAAAGTATTCAAGGAAATACGGGATTATGTCTCAAAAAAACTCGAGAGCACAACATTCGCAGACCTGATAAGGAAATAATATTTTTTTTGTCATTCATTGTATAGTAAAACCATAGAGAAAGTATATATTAGGAGGATTGATATAAATGGTACTAGAACTAGGCATAGCCATCTTCGCAATAGTTGTGTTAGCTGCAATAATAATGGAAATGATCGACGCCGGCCTTGGAATGGGCTACGGCACTGTCCTTAGCCCCCTATTGCTGGCATTTGGATACGCCCCAACAACAGTTGTTCCCGCTGTTTTGATATCCCAGGCAATAGGAGGAGGGACAGCAGCAATATTCCACCACAGATACAGGAATGTTGATTTCAAGCCAAAGTCAACAAACATAAAGAGAATATCCAACGCTCTTCGAAAATATGGCGTTGTTGAGTGCGTAAGAAAAGGTTTCTCAAATGATCTTAAAATAGTCCTGGCAATAACAATTCTCGGGCTTATAGCCACAGTTTTCGGCGCATTAGTAGCACTAAACATCCCCAAGTGGGCTCTGAATGGCTACATCGGAGCGCTGGTGATGATAATCGGCCTGATAATGATATTCAAGAAATCCTTTAAGTTCTCCTGGAAAAAGATGATGGGTGTGGGGCTGCTTGCATCATTTAACAAAGGAATATCAGGAGGAGGATTCGGGCCTGTAACCACAGGAGGACAGATAATCGCAGGCAACCACCACAAGAGCGCGATAGGATGCACTACCCTTGCAGAAGCGCCAATCTGCATTGCAGGATTCATAACATACCTGATTTTCAATGGGCTTCAGGGATATGGCCTTGTGATTGCGCTTTGCATCGGAGCAGTCATAGGCGCACCAATAGGCGCATTGTTCACAAGGAAGCTGAACTCTCCTAAAATTAAGTATGTGCTTGGCATGATAATACTGTTATTAGGAGCGTGGACAATAATCAAGCTCTTGATGTGAGGTGAAAAATGGAAACAAGAACAAGATCCCTTGCAAAGTCCCTCACATACAGAGGGCTTGCAGTAATTTATTTACTAATCGCGGTATTTTTGTTCACAAAAAAGCTTGAAACTGCAGTATACGTCACCATAGCATTCCAACTGCTGATGGTGGCAATTTACTTTTTGCATGAACGAGTATGGGACAAGATATCCTGGGGCCAGAAATAGAAATTCTTTTATACTTTTTATTTTTTGAGTGCCATGATGAACAAAGCATTGCTAAATTATTTCGTGGATTTAGGCATGGCAATATCTTTTGGCATTGTGGCAGTCACAGGCATATTGAAACACCCTGCTTTAGGTGGAAGAGCAAGAGACTACATGGCTTTGCATGACTGGGCAGGCATTGCTCTAGCTGCTTTTGTGCTATTGCACTTGATTCTGCACTGGAACTGGATAAAGTGCATGACTAAAAGCTGCATCTTGAAGAGATAATTTTTCTTTCTAACTAGTAGTAGCCTCTATATGTAGACCTTATTCACTCGCATAAGACAACAAAATATTATATATACTTTGTTTGTAACAGTGTTCTGGGGTTGGAAATACATGCATAATAGATGTAATTGTCATTATGCTTTGAGGTTTGGGGACCACTATTAACACTTATAAAAGATAGTTTCGAGGTTTGAGGGACATCGTAGATGCAAAAAAGTAGGGGATATAGCTTTAGTACTACATACGGAGTAACTTTTCCTAGTTCTGCTACCAAAATAGCACAAATTTATCTTTTTGGACCTTCTGAGTACTACATACAGAGTAAGGGGGTCTTGGCATGAAAAACGAGGAAAATGCCAAATTTGCTGTTTCTAGCACCCCCCTGAATGTCCCAGTAGAGATATTTGGGACAGAACTGAGCCCTGCAGAAGCCATAGTCAAGTACCTGAAAGACTACAAAAAGCTGACCTACAGTGAAATCGGCAAGCTCTTGAACAGAGACCAAAGAGGCATCTGGGGCGCGTATGACAGAGCCACAAAAAAACAGACCACCTCCTTCCAAGTCAATCCATCCCAACTTCTGATTCCAATTGAAATTTTCCAAGACCGTGATTACCCAATTCTTGAGAGACTAGTTGTCTACCTGAAAGACGACCAAAAAATCCCTGTTAAACAGATCTGCGAGATGCTTGACAAGAGCAAGAGCACAATCTGGACTGTCTATAAAAGAGCTAGGAGGAAGAACGATGAAGAATAAGCTAATGATACTGCTTATCATTGTGCTTTTGACTAGCTTTGCGGCTGCATTCCAGATGGATGTAGGCGGCTTGCAAGACAGGCCTTCGCCTGTGCAGAGCGGATTTGACTTTACAGATATGTTAGCAGATGATACTCCTGAACCTGTAATTGAAACAGTGCCAGAGCCATTCATAGATATTGCATCACAATTAACAGACACTTCATCAGAACCAATAATAGACACAAGTCCAGATGAATTCGGCTTTGCAGGCAAGCTCAAAGACAAAGCAGAGAAGAAAACTGAGCCAGTAGACATTGAACTAGACTTCACAAGCAAACTAGCAGACAAGTTTGATGCACTGGCAGAAGGATTGAAAGACACCAGAGTCAGAATCATAAGAAATGCAACAGGCTACTACAGAGGACAATCAATCAAGTTG
>JAHWHC010000071.1 GCA_019323555.1 Candidatus Woesearchaeota archaeon | reverse complement strand
TGCCATTGTACATTCTTGCGTATTCAGAATTAAGTGATATTCCATAAGCATGGCCTATATGCAGCGGTCCTGATGGAGATGGTGCAAACCTTACTGTCACCTTTCCTTTTTCCACATCTTTCAGCGGTTTTAGCCCTGTTCTTTTCTCTTTTGGTTTTTCTTCCAGTAGTTCGGGGGCTCTCTTCTCCAGTTCTGTTTTCTGCTTTTCTTCCCCTAATGTATTAACTTCAGAGATGATTGTGCTTATTTCCTTGCCAAGTGTCTTTAGTTCTTTTTTAAGATCCGGATATGTACTGAGTAATTTGCCTATGACTGCTCCTTGGTTTGCTTTTCCCCCGTATTTTAGTGCGTTTTGCAGGGCCCAGTTCCTTATGTCTTCCTTTATTTTCTTGTCCATACTCTTTATTTTAAAAGCATAGTATTTAAACTTTATCACAAAACATAAATATGAGTTCTTTATTATGGTGTGTATTCGGCTAATAAGGGGGATATTTATGAAAAAGCAAAAGACACACACTAAGAAGGAAGAAGTTTACAAGTTAAACAAGAAAACAATAGGCTATGCATTGCTTGGCCTGATTGTGGTATTGATAATCGCAGGGCTTTTCTATTATGATGTTATAGAACTGCCTGAATCCAAAGAAAAGAAAGAAGAAACAGTAGTGTTGGATAATTTCACGATCACTGCAGAAGCTCCTGAAGTAGAGCTGTATGTGGTTGAAAATTCTGATTGTACAGAGTGCATTAATGCATCTACAGTCATTGAGATAATCAAGGGCGCTCCAACACTGAAGATTAAGTCTGACAAGATACTGGAGCATGATTCTGAAGAAGGAAAGGCGCTTATTGAAGAGTATGAGCTAAAGAAATTGCCTGCCTTTGTATTGAAGATTGTTTCAGGTGAAAAGCTTGAAGACGCAATACCTCCTTTTGAAAACAGGAAAGGCGCTATGGTTTATGATATGGCACCCCCTCCTTACTATGATGTTGCAGAAGATAAAATAAAGGGAGTTATCTCTGTGACAAAGATAGTTAATTCAGGTTGCACAGACTGCTTTGATCTTGAGGCTTTGATGAAGAACCTGAAGATGTTTGGCCTGGCTATTGGTGATGAAAAGACAGTTGAGTTTGACAGCGATGATGGCAAGGCGCTTATTGAGAAATATGAAATTATAAAGGTTCCAACAATTATCTTTTCTGGTGATGCTGCAGAGTATGACCAGATCAGCGGTGCCTGGAAAGATATAGGAACTACAGAAGATGATGGAATGATGATATTGAGGACAGTCAATCCTCCGTACTATGATCTTAAAACAGATTCTGTCAAAGGTGTTGTGGTCATAACTCATTTGACTGATGAAAGCTGTGATGAATGCTTTGATACAGCAATGATCAAGAACATGTTTGCGCAGCAGTTGATGATGAAGTATGGCAGTGAAAAAACTGTTGATGTCTCTAGTGAAGAGGGCAAGAAACTTGTAGAGGATTATGAAATCACAAAGGTTCCGACAATTATCTTGTCTAGTGATGCCAAGGAATATCCTGGGATAACAAATGTCTGGGACCAGATAGGTACAGTTGTCAATGGCAATTATGTCATCACAAAGCTGGAGACAATTCCAGGTATTGTTTACAAGGACCTGGAAAAAGATGAGATAATTGGCTTGAAAGAAGAAAAAGCAGAAGAAGAATCTGCTGAAAGCAGCGAAGGTAACGAGACTGCTTAATTTTTTTTATTTATCTTTTCTCCTTATCATTTCCATAAGTTTTAAAAGCAAGTTGCGTTTCTGGAGTCTGTAATGATATGCATAATTGCATTGGTGGTATTTAGTATTTTAGCAATATTTTCTGCTAGTTATCGTCCTCTTGCAAGAGAGGCTTTTGACTGTGTTTTTAGAAAAGTTACTTTCAGGAAATGCAGGACTAATCTTGATCAGCGATTAAAGAGCCAGATAACCGGCAAATTACTTACTAAGAGTCCTTTCTTGGCAAGGTTTGTCTATAAGAGATTTGAACTATTGTCCTGGCTTTTTGTCATCTTATTCATTGCTAGCCTGGCTTACAGTGCTTAT
This sequence comes from Candidatus Woesearchaeota archaeon, assembly GCA_019323555.1. Classification (GTDB taxonomy): domain Archaea; phylum Nanobdellota; class Nanobdellia; order Woesearchaeales; family ARS49; genus WJJT01. Next base: position 993 of record JAHWHC010000071.1, on the reverse strand, counting down.
GGCGGCTATAATTATGTGCTTTACGGCAATTGTTACGGCCCAGAAGACACTGGCGGTTTTTGTATCTACAACGCTTTGGAAGGAGATCAATTCTCCAAGATTCATGCAGAGCTTGAAGGAGAGACAGTGCCTCCAACAGCAGATGATGACCCATTTCTAGGGCCAGATGATGCAAAAGTAGAGATGATTGAATTTGGGTGTTACTCCTGCCCCTATAGCAGAGAAGCACAGGATATTGTAAAACAAGTTCTTGAAAAGTATGGCGATAAGATAAAATTTGTTTATAGAGACTTTCCAATCAAGCAGATACATGCAGATGCAAACATTCATTCTGAAGCTGCTAACTGCGCTCTAGAGCAGGGCAAGTTTTGGGAATTTCATGATAAACTATTCACAGAACAAGAAGTTTGTGAAGGTTTAGAGAATCCAAAAGAGCACATATTCCAAATTGCAGAAGAACAAGGATTAGATATTAAAGAATTCAACAAATGTCTTGATGAGCATAAGTACAAGGAAGAAGTTGAGAAAGACTTTGAAGATGGTTTGAAAGCAGGTGTCTATGGCACCCCTACATTCTTCATCAATGGAAGGACTATTATTGGACCGAAACCTTTAAGAGCTTTTGAAAAAATCATTGATGAAGAGCTTGAAAAAAATGAGTCTTAATGTAAATAGCATAAGGAAAGATTTTCCAATTCTGCAAAAAAAATTAGCTGGAAAGCCTATTATTTATTTTGATAATGCCTGCCAGAGTCTCAGGCCTAAGCAGGTTATTGAAAAGATCAATGAGTATTACACTGATTTTCCTGCCTGCGGCGAGAGAAGCATGCACAAATTAGGAAAAAAGGTTGATGAGGCTGTTGACAAGGCAAGAAAATCCTTGCAGGCGTTCTTTAATGCAAAAAGAACAGAGGAAATCATCTTCACAAAGAATGCTACAGAAGCGATTAATATTGTTGCACATTCTCTTGATTTAAAGAAAGGAGATGTTGT
>JAHWHC010000002.1 GCA_019323555.1 Candidatus Woesearchaeota archaeon | reverse complement strand
CCTGCCTTCGGCCTCTTTAATCTTTCTTTTGGCAAAAACAAAGTATCAATGTGGCCCTTAGATGCATAGACGCCCAAGCAATTAGGGCCAATACATTTGATATCATATCGTTTTAGTGCATTGAACAACTCTTTCTCTAATTTATCATTGCCAACTTCCTTGAAACCAGCACTGATAATTATGACATGCCTTATTCCTTTCTTGCCGCACTCAATGACAGCATTAGGAACAAACTTTGCAGGAATACAGATAATCGCAAGCTCTAATTTTCCAGGAATATCTCTTACACTCTTGAAACACTTATAACCCATCACTTCATCTGCATTAGGATTGACAGGGTAAACCTCTTTATCAAAACCTTCTAAGAAATTCCTGAAAATAACATTGCCGACCTTACCCTCTTCCCTAGAGGCGCCAATTACAGCAATCTTATCTGCCTTGAAAAACGTGTCAAGATTCATTTTAGCTTAAGCCTGCTCACACCATACACTCTTTCAGTGTTTAACATGCAGTTAGGACACCGGCCTTTAATTATTTTTTCATATTGGTCCCCTATCAGGTAACCATGCAAGACAGTTCCTGCACCATTAATGTTCCAGATAACAGCCGCGCCGCCTTCTTCTGGCTTTGTGAATTCCCAATCCCTGATGAAAAAATCACCCTTGTTCATATTATTGATCTTAACAGTCTTTATTATCGTTGACAAAGGAGCAATATGATGAAAACCAGAACCAGGAAGACACTCAATGAAAATATCCTCTTTCATCTCACTAGCGCCGTAGAAGTCCAGTATCATGGGGTTTTTTACACCAAGCTTCTTAGACAATTGAAGAATCTTCTCTTTATCCTTTGGAAGCATTGGCTCAGAACCATTGATGAACAAGGCAGTTTGCCTTAACTTAATCTTGTTTTTTACAGCCAGGGGCAAAAACCTGTTTGCCATGTACTTAGCCATACCTGCAAAAACATTGGCCTTGAACTTATCAGCCATCTCAACCAAATCCTTTGTTCTCATAGCACCGCCAGCAGCAGTTGCAAGATTCAAGTCAACACCAAGATTAAAAGCAGTCTGAACAGCATGCCAGGCAAGATGCGGGCCATAAGGAAACAAATTCATGCCGACAGTATCCTTGAAATACTCCTGACTCATCAACTGAGAGGAGATGGCCATAATATTATTGAGATTCCTTAATTGCATTGTTGTGATTAAAGTGGGGGTTGGTTTGCCGCTCTGGGTGCCTCCTGAAAACAGGGGCATCTTAGGGTGATAAAAATCATGAAGCATCCTCGCCAGTATTGGCTTGTCAATAACCTTAAATGCCAAATCAAGAGCAGCACCAGTGCTCAAATCCCGCAGGTATGCTAGATGAGTCTTGAAAGGATCCTCTGGCCTGACAACAAAATCCTCAACATGCTTCATGTAATAGAACTTTTTAATTAAAGGAAGGCCCTGCTTTTGCCAGTCTTCAACTTTCTTTAGCTTAGCAGGATCAACACCGTACTCCTTGAAAAGATTGGAGTAGAACTTTGTGCAGGGAAGAAGATTATTTGCAGCAGCATGAAATTTAGCATTTTGAAGTTTTTCAATCTGCATTGAATTCAAACTTTTCAATTCCTGAATTGAAAGCAACTGACGCATATTACCACTTATACTCCTCTTTTACAAGCTTGGCTACACTTTTCATAACCTTGCTTGTTACTGTTTTATAATTCTTTTTATTCATTGCCAAGTTAAACTTCATTGGCTTTCCTATCCTAATAGTTACAAGTCTCTTGAACTTAGGCCATTTCTGATACCTAGACCAAAGCTCATAAGTTCCTTCAATACCAATAGGAACAACAGGCAGGCCTGTCTCAAGAGCCATAACAGCAAGGCCACTATGAGTCACTTTCTTAATCTTGCCAGTATGAGTCCTTCCACCCTCTGGAAAAATACCGACAAGCTCTTTGTTAATTAAATACTGAACAGCATGATCAACAGAGTGATTCGCCTGCATCTGCTTATACCAAGTCAAAAAAATAAGCCTCTTGAACCAGGTCTTGAAAAACTCCTTATAAATCAAGATATGAACCGGCTTGTTCTTATACCATAAAATCGTGAGAAACATCAAGACACCATCAATATAACTTGCATGATTTGCAGCAAGAATATAAGGAGTTTTTTTAGGAAGATTATTTGCCCCAGTAATCTGCTTAACAAAAAGAAGCCTCATCAAAGGATACATCAATATCCTAGTAAAAAAATATGCCATTTTCACCTCTTAACTAGAATCTTAAGAAGAAAGGTATAAAAATGTTTTGTCTACTCAGGAAGCCTGCCTTCCCGCTCTAAAAAAAACTGCAATCCTCTTTCTGCACTATTCGGGCTTTCAGGCACTGCCAAGAAACCAACAACCTGCGCGCCAGAAGTAGGAACTGCACAATAAATCGCATGCGGATCACCAAATCTTTGGCCATCTTTATAGCCGCATGTCAAGAACACTGGCGGATTAGAGGCATCGCCTGCTTCTGGATTTTCTCCTCTTAAAGCCCGGCTGTACTGCGTTGGCAACATGCCAAGAACACCATCAGTAATTATTGTTTTTGGATCTTCTGGATTATCAACAGTCAGTTCTTCAAGAGAAACTACATGGCGGAAATATTTGCCATCCATTGCAGTAAAAAAAGGAAAAAAAGCTTCAACAAGTGCTCCTTCTTTGGATCTTGGCAAAATTCTTCTAGGATCTCTCATCGGCTTAAACCTGCCTGGCAATTCTAGATCCCCTGGCTTGAATGTCTTGTCATCACCAGTTCCATCCTGAAACTGAAAAACCAAAGCATGCAGGTTGCCTGCCGGCTTTTTATCATAAAAAACAGGAACTTTTGTGCGAGCAGTGTAATTTTTTCCAGGAGGCGGCAGTTCTAATGGCTCAAAATCACCAAAAGAGAAATATGGCGAAAACAATTCTTCATACCGCCTTAAACCAATTTTAAGTTCTGCAGACATTCCTATTAAATCAAGATTTGAATCGCTCATAATAAAATAATCAATGTGCTCAGTATTTAAAGCTAATGGATTAAGAAATATTTATAAACCATAACTTAAATAACAGGCATATGCTCAAAAAAGAGGTATTTGCATGGAGCGTGTACGACTTAGCAAATACAGCATTCTCTGCATTATTTGTTACCTTCTTTTTTCCGCTCTATGTCAAACAATACTTAGGGGGAAATGAATTTCAGATAGGGTTAGTGTTCGGGCTGTCAATGCTGTTAGTTGCAATCACAGTACCATTCATAGGGGCCTTGTCAGACAGATTAGGGAGAAGGATGCCGTTCATAATATTGTTTACAATACTCTGCTGTACTGCAACATACTTGGTTGTACATGCAAACCTGGCATTTGCATTGATGTTTGGCTTCATTGCAAATTATTTCTATCACGCAGCACTAACTGTCTATAATGCAATACTCCCAAAAATATCCAGCAAACAAAACGTAGGAAAAATAAGCGGAATAGGGGTAAGTGTAGGATACATAGGAACATTCTTGAGCTTATTGATGACCTGGGGAATATTACATTACCTTGGATGGGAAACAATATCTGGAGTAAAAGCAATGTTTCCTGCAACAGCAATGTTCTTCATAGGATTTTCATTGATAACTTTCTTTGTTATAAAAGACACGCCATCAAAACACGCAAAACTAAAGGCAAACATACTGCAATCTTTCTCAGATGTAAAACACACAATTGTTCGAATAAAGCACCACAAAAACCTTCTCTGGTTCTTGATAAGCACGTTCATGTATGTCAATGCAATAAATGCAGTGATAGTGTTCCTTTACTTATACGGAAGATCAGAAATAGGACTCACTGTGAAAGCATTCATGGGGGTCTACATAGTATTCTCTTTGGCAGCTGCAATAGGGGCACTGATCTTTGGAAAGATCACAGACTGGATAGGCCCGAAAAAAACATTAGGAATATCTGGCGTGCTCTGGATAATAACACTTTTTGTACTGCTCAAGACAACATCCTTGACAACATTCATAATAGGAGGCATATTAGGGGGGATTGCACTAGGATCTGTGTGGACTGCAATGCGGCCATTGCTGCTGCAAATCGCCCCAAAGAAAAAAGAGGGGCAATTCTTTGGCTTCATGGAACTAAGCGACAAATTCTCAGGAGTGATCGGACCAATAGTATTCGGCTTCCTTGCAGTAAGAACAGGATACTTCTGGGCAATAATATCCTTACTAATATTTTTTATACTAGGACTGCTTGCACTACATAAGGTGAAAATAAAATGAAAGCATTAACAGAACCAAAAGCAGAACAATTACTATCCAAATACCTGCCAATAGCAGACAGTATTCTCACAAAGAAAGAGGAAGAAGCAAAAGCATTTGCAAAGAAAATAAGATATCCTGTAATGCTAAAACTCATATCACCACAGGCACTTCACAAGACAGAAATCCAGGGAATAAGAAAAGCAGACAGTGAAGAAGAACTGGCCAGGGAATTCAGTGACTTAATGAGCACAGCAAAAAAGAAAAAACTGCCATTAGAGGGAATACTTGTCCAGGAGCACATCAAAGGAGTAGAAACAATCATCGGACTGAAAAACGACCCAACATTCGGGCACGTGATACTATTTGGAATAGGGGGAGTATTTGTAGAGCTATTGAAAGACGTAAGCTTCAGGGTGTGCCCAATCACACCGCAAGATGCAGAAGATATGATAAACGAGCTGAAAGCAAAAAAATTACTTCTAGGATTTCGAGGAGAGAAGCCAGTGAACATGAAAATTTTGAAAAACACACTAGTAAATGCATCAAAAATACCTGAAAAACACAAAGATATAGAAGAACTGGACATAAACCCTTTTATCATCAATGACAAATCAGGAAAAGCGGCAGATGCGCGTATTATTTTGAAATCATAGATTTCAAAGAATTTCCAAACCTGCGGTTTGAAAATTATCCTGCGTTAATACAAGTGCCTAAAGGAACAATTTTTTCTCCACAAACACATTCCTTGCTGTAGCAAGTGCATGGAACCCCGTCCAGAACACAGCCATAGCAAAGACCATCTGCGCAATTATCATTAATAGAACTCACAGCATAAGTCTTGATGCTATTCGCATACAAACCTCCAAGAAGGATTGCAGCCAACAAAAACAATGCAAATATTGTTACTGACCTCATTTTTATATTAAATAACCAACGTAATTTAATAATTTTTCCCTAAAACAAGCATAACATTTAAATATTTCTTAAATAAAGGACTATATGGGGGATTGATATGAGTATAAAGAAGAAATATAGATGCGGAGCATGTAATTGGAAGTTTTCAAGGAATTTCCAGCCTACACTGTGCCCGTACTGCGGAAGAGAGGCAATAGAGGAAGAGCCAATACAGGAAGCAAATAACATAGTTAGAGAAGTAGAAGACCTAGGAAAGTAATTTCACTATTTTCTGCAATTCTTTGATAAAAACATCACACTCTTCTTCTGTATTATACAGGTACACAGAAGCTCTCACAGAACCCATCATCTTATGGGCATTAAACCAAGAGTGGCAGCAGTGCGCCCCGCTCCTGACCATGATATTAGCAGCCTCATCAAGCATAATAGCAACATTGTGAGTCTCCATGCCAGGAACATTAAAACTAAAGATGTTTCCTCTTAATTCAGGGTCTTTAGGGCCCAATAACTCAACAGAATCCCCAACAGCACCTGTGATCCTCTTGTTTAACTTAAGCTCATGAGCAGAAATATTCTCTAATCCAACTTTTTTCAGATAATCTGCAGCAGCACCAAAACCAATCATTCCAGCATAATTCTGAAGGCCAGGCTCAAACAAATGAGGCGGCTTCTCAAACTCACAAGAAGCATAAGTAGACTCTGAAACAGTGCTGCCACCAACAACAAACGGCTTTAGTCTTGCTAAAGCATCCTGTTTTCCATATAACAAGCCGATACCGCTAGGGCCGAGCATCTTGTGGCCAGAACAAGCCATGAAATCAACATCAAGCTTTCTCACATCAACAGGCTTATGAGGCGCAGACTGACAGGCATCAAGCAGAAACAAACTGCCATTATCATGTGCAGCCTTAATCAT
>JAHWHC010000070.1 GCA_019323555.1 Candidatus Woesearchaeota archaeon | reverse complement strand
TTATTGGAAGAGTTCATGGTTTATAAAGTTGTTGACAAAAAAAGGAAGATATTAATCTTCCTTTCTAAATTTTTTTAACAGATCTGGCTTGTGAGAGTGTGCTCCTACTACAAGCAGTTCAGGCCTGCCTGCTGAAGCAAACACATCGATGTCTGTCCTGTACAATCTATCTCCATCTAGAGATAGATCAAGTGTCAGGCAACCCCATCTCTCTGTGCCCCAGTGTGCAGATGCTTTCTCAAAAGCATGTTCTCCACCAAGGTACTTATCTTTGCGATCCATTAACGTAGCAAGAAAGCTGATATCTTCTGGCTTGAGATGGAATCTGTAGACCCAGTCAAAGACTTCATACATCTCGCCATAACCTTTACCTAAGAAAGGTATTTTTGCAAAATCTTCAAGTGTTGCTTTGCCAGAGACAAAATGGGAATACATTCCTTCATGCGCTCCCTCTAATACAACTCTTGGACTTGTGTCAAACCTTAGATCAAATACCTCGCCAAGATGTTCCACAATCCTGTCTCCTTTTGCTTCTGTCAAGGCTTCTGGAAACAAAGATCGCCTAGGTTTTTCAGCCATGTAAGGCCTTTGCGAAACATATATGAAAGGCCGACTTGGTTTCTCACTTGTTTTAAATGGTTCTTCTGTCATTTTTGTTACCTCCACTATTTTTTGTACTCTGCTTCTGGAAAGTGCTTTTTGAGCAAATCAAAAATCAAATCAGCTCCTCTTGAATCATCTCTAGAGACTCCTAAACTTTCCAACTCTGCCCAGCGCTGTATCGCGTCTTCATCTTTTAGCGCAGGCAAGGCATAGGTAAAGCAGACTTTGTCTATTCCGCGATGTTCCATTCTTGCACGAACATGCTTTGCAAGCAAAGCAACCTGCCTCTCTAACGCATCTTTGCTGTATATTGGAAACCCATCATATACTGCGCTTCTGCCAAACCTGCTGAATGCAAACACAGGACCGCTCCTGCCCTCTTTCTCAATGCATACAAAATATTCTAGTTTTTCTGTCATTTCTGTTACCTCTGTGTTTCAACTTTACAGAAAAATCGCACACGACGCGATTTTTCTGTTCCGCAGACTCGTTATGCGAGTATGCGTTGTTGCTGAAATCACTATTGAACTACTAGAAAGTGACAGTTCTATAATAAAATATCCCAAAAAATATTGAAAATATTGCAAAAAATAGCTAAATTAAGCTAAAATATGGAATATTATTCCATTGATTAAAGAAAGTCCAAAAATCACATTTATAAAGAAAATAATAGAAATATTTAAATAGAAGTGGAATATTATTCCAGAATAATGGATTTAGATGAAAAAGACCTCCAGGTGCTTGAAGAACTAAAGGAGAATGCAAAACGCACCACAAGCCAGATTTCTAAGAGAGTCAATCTTCCAATCACAACTGTTCACAATAGAATCAAGAAATTAGAGAAACTAGGAATAATCAAGAGATATACTGTAGAGCTGGATTACAAGAAGCTAGAGAAACCTGTTGCAGCTTATGTGATGGTGCAGGTAATCTACATGCTGCCAAGCGGAATAAAGGTTATGCAGGAAGACGTTGCAAAACACATCAAGACACTGCCAGGAGTTGAATTAGTTGAGCTTCTTACAGGCGGAACAGACATACTGGTGAAGGTGCGCGTCAAAGATGTTGATGAACTAAACGACTTCATAATCAGAAAATTACGAAAAATCGAGGGAGTCGACAAGACACAGACAATGGTTGTCTTGTCCAAAATGTGACTCTGCTTTTGTGAGGGAAAAAGAGGAAAAGTACAGCAATAAGGGATTGTATCTGCCTGTCGGCTATCTTTACAAAAAAAATAATTCGGCAGATACAATACATCCCTTTCCAGGCAAAAAATTAAAATAGCTGAAAAACAGGTTAAGATTAAATGACAAGCATGGATTTTTCTAAACTAAAGAAACTGCCTCCTGAGATGAGGATTAAAGCACTCCAGAAACTAGAGGAAGAACTAAACAAACTAATCAAGGCAAGACAGCAGGAGATAGAGGAAGCAGAAGCATTATTGTCAGAAGCAAAACACGAACTGCAGGTGATAGAGGAGATAGAGACGCCCAAAGTTAGGGAGGTGCAGGTAGAGAAGCTCTTTGAGAGAAAAACAGAAGCACCTGCAGAGAAAAGAGCAGAGCTGGAGAGAATAGCACAGGAAGCTCCGAGAGGAATGCCCCAGGAGCAGGAATCCTATGCTGCATTCATGGCAAAAGAGATGTCCGCAGACCAGATCCAGCACAGGCTGTACGAGATAAGACAAGATCAAACAAAAACAGGAGTGGAGAAATGGTACCAGCATAATTTTGTGAATGCAGCAGAGAGAGCGATAGAGCTGAAAAAAGAGCATGGAGATTATGTTTCAGGAAGCAAGAGAGAGGCAACCCTCACTGCAGCAGAACGGCTTGTGCAGTATTTAAAAGGATAAGCTTTAAATAAACTGAGACATTTTTATCATACTATGGCAGAGTTCAGAACACAACAATACAATCCGATGGATCGGCAGTATCACGAAACAATAGAACTAAGTCCAGTTAAATCTAATGCTAATATCGAGGAGCCAATAATACCTATTTCTGAACTAGGGCAGACAATCCCTGAAAGAGACCCTGCTGGAAGATTCAAGAACGTCATACAAGTTGCACAAGCAGCAATAAGAAGGGGCGCAGGAAAAATGCAGTTGATCCTGATGACACCTCCAGAAGCTGCAATAGGGGGCAGGCCAAAAGCATACGGCCCAGAGGTAAGAGAGGTATTGAAAGATGTATTCAAGGCAAACGAGGCAATGCTCTCTGGAATAGAGATGCCCACTGCAATGAACAACCTCTCTGGGTATGACCCTCAAAGAGGAACATTTGATGATGAAAAGATGAAGAGGGACATGGATGAGGTAAAAGATGCAATCAAATTTGCAGCAGACATCGGGCAGGGCGGCGGAGTCGACATTGTATCATGGGAGTATGCAAGACCACTTTTCGATGCTCCCTGGAACAAAGACAAAAAAGGGCAGCCACTTTTTGAGGAGTCAGGAGAGCCAGTGGTACAAATTGTTGATGAAAGAACAGGAAGAATCCAAGGATTAAGAATTGTGGAAATAGAAAAAATACCAATCGCCTTAGATAAGGAGACAGGAAAGAGATTTGAGTATGACCCTGAACAAGCCAGCTTTGTCGACTCACAAGGAAAACCGACAACACTGCAAACATGGGAGTGGAAAGATTTCCAAAAATGGGCCAAAGAAAAAGATATGGCACCAGAGCAATTATTCATGAGAGAACAATTACAGACACAGATAGACCAAGCA
>JAHWHC010000069.1 GCA_019323555.1 Candidatus Woesearchaeota archaeon | reverse complement strand
GGTGATAGCCCCAAGGATATTTTGGCAATAACTCAATAAGTGTATCATAATCTTGCAAAGCACCTTGACGGTCTCTTAATTTTAACTTAATTTCCGCTCGAGCTTCATAATAATTCCCATTTTCAGGAAATAATTCGATAAGTTTATTGTAATCCTCTAAAATGCCTTGCCAATCCTTAAGCTGCTTTTTTATCTTAATTCTAGCTAAATAATACCCGCGCTCATCTGGTTTTAATTCAATAGCTGTAGCATAATCCTCTAAAGCACCTGCAAAGTCGCACAAGTGTTCCTTAACTTGCGCTCTAGAGAAATAATGTTCTGATTTATCAGGCAGTAGTACAATGACTGAGTTCCAGGCCTCAAGAGCACCATCAAAATCGCTGTTTTCTTTTCTTTTTACTGCTAAATCAACAATATCCTGTGCGATATTTCGTTCTAACACTAATTTTTCCTTATGCTCATTCAATATCTGTTCTAAAGACTTATCTGTCATTTTGAGTCTCCAAATAATGTTGCAAGACCCACAAATACTGCAAACGCAAGAGCTGGGGTGCCTACAACGCCTCCGCTGATGCCCGAAATCCAGTCAAGCTCTGCAGGATATCCTTCTAAAGGGGTTCTTAATAGATGTTCTGCAATTTTTGTGCCCCCTACACTTCCAAGCGTGCTGAGAGCACCAAGACCTAATCCTGAAGCAACAGTCAAGGGTTTGGATTTATCAAAACCGATATATCCCAAGCCTGCTCCGACCAGCGAATAAATCAATTCGCCTGTAATTGTGCCGATTGCACAGCTTGTTCCAAACAGTTCTGAATTTTCGCAAATATATGCAGAACCAGTCATCATGCCTGCTAATCCGCTTAAAAAAGCAGCTCCTGCTGCCAGATACGAAGCTGTTTTGCTCTGCACAAATGAAGATGCGTAATAGTTCACTAAACTTGCTGCATTGCCCAGAAGAGTAACACCGAATCGTCCAACTGCTTGTGCAGCAGAAGTTCCGCCTTTAGATGCGCTTCGGACAATATTTGCAAGCGAAGATTGAGTTTCCACTAAAGATATGTCATCTTTGCGCGAATGTGTTTTCTTTTTAATTCTGAAAAACGATCGTTTTTGCTTTAAAGACTTCTTTGCCTTTTCTAAATATGAATATTTCTGATCAAAATATAGATGAACATACTTGTTATCACTTGAGAACCTCGCGCCCTTTTCATAAAGAATACTCAAATATTCTATTCTTAACTTTAAAGAATCAGGAAATTTGAGTTTGTCTGCCAAGATGCTATATGATTTAAGGGCTGCAAGAGTGTTTTCATACCTGCTAACAGAGATTTTTTGCTCAGCTTCTGCTTGTACAGATTCCATATGGTTTAAATCCAATTCTGCTCTTTCCACAAATTTCGCTTTTAATTCTGTATGGTATTTATTTCTCGTTCTTGGTTTAAGGGCAAAATATAGCTGTCTTAATTGTTCATGCTCATTTCCAGAAAGAGATCTGTTCTGATAATTACCAAGGATTCTACTTATTTCATTAACTTCAGCAGGCTCTTCTAAAAACTGCCTAAAATCATTCAGTATTTCTTCTAATGGTTTATCTGTCATTTTTCAATGTTTTCCTAACGTTTAATGCCACACCTATTGGGCAGGCTGCGGCAGTAGTGATTCCTGCGTATAGGTATTCTGGTTTAAATGAAAATCCTATGCGTTTTAATGTATAAGTCGCGATTATCGCTCCAATAAGGCCTATTCCAAAACCAACTGCAGTATTTCTAAGAATGGGCACTTGAACTTCTTGGTATTTCTTATTAAGCTCGTGACGCAGGTATAATCCGCCCGCAACATGACTTAATGCCCCTGATGCGGATCCAAGCATTCCTGCAGCTACATATTCCCAGTGCTCTGGCATAGCTGCCTGCATAAGGACAGAAAGCCCGCCAAGCACAGCAGCAGCCCCAAAATACTTCAGAGACTCCTTAAATCCAGAATACCACTTATTTGACTTTGCAGAAGTAAACTCTTTTGGTGCATCTTGTTTATATTCTTCCCTTTTTAAATTTAGGTTTAGTTGTACGTGCTTGCTATCTATCTGCTCTGCATTCTTGTAAATATGCCGTGCATCTAAAACAGCATTACTAAGGCGCTCAGGAAGATTTAAGCGGCTATCAAACTCAAAAAAGTAAGAATCCAGCGCAAATAATGTGTTTTCCAATCTTTCCTGCGTAATTTTAGCAGTTCTTGTATTTGGAAAATCCAGCATATGCATTAAATCCAACTCAACTCTCTCTGCAAACAACTTTTCTAGTATATCAAATTGCCTGTCGCCCGCAGTTTCAATCAAAGAATCATAAAGCTCTTTAAACCGCTCATGCTCATTCTTTGACAAGGCCCTATTTTGATACCTAGTAAGAATCAAGCACATCTCCTCTATTTCAGGAAACTCCTTAACAGTATCCAAATGCTCCTGAAAAGTTCCTAATATTTTTTCTAAAGGTTCGTCTGTCATTTTTATGATGCAAGTGTTGCGATATACTGTGTTCCTTTTTCCTTGAACTCAGCATAGTGCTTGTTGAAGTCTGGCTCTGCACGGAGTTTTGCTGCAATTATTCTTGTTCTATTAATTGTGGGTACGCGTGCCCTTGGAAATTTTTCTGCCATTGTAAATTTTTGCTCTAAGTTGCTTACAAGAGTGTCATATTGCTCTGCTTGTCCCGGCGCATAGGCCGCACTCAATAATCTTGCATCTGAGTCTGAGACAATATTTATAGCACGTCTTTTTTCGGAATAGCGTTTTAATGCTTTGTACTTCGTTTTAATGCTCTCTAATACAGTAGTGTCAATTGTCCAGTCAATAATTTTGTCCTTAATCGAAGCAAGTTGCGGTGTTTTTGCTGGATCCAGCGCCACATCAATACTGCTTCCTTTTTCTGATATTGAAAGTTCATGGAATGGTATGCTATAACTTTTTCGGGTATTCCATATCCTACCTTTCAGAACAACTTCCACAGCATGTTTAGTGTTGTATATGCTATTGATGATCGCGGTGATGTTCTTATTTTCCTGTAATATAGTACGATATACTGCGTTCCAAAAATTAAATTTAGTAATTCTTTCCTCTTCTTCTGATTTTTTCTTGTCAGCTTCTTCTTTCAGATTGACGTATTTTCCGCCTTGCATGCACCAGACTCTCCCATCCAGACCCAAATCAGTACTGCTTTGGTTTATGTAAAACTCGCAGTTTACCAGCGTCTCAGGCAGATCACAGGTTAAATTATCAATAGTTATTTTGCTGCTTCTGATAGTGCCAAGCTGATCGACTCTTTCAAAGCGCCTCATCTTTATCCTGCAGTTGCTGCTGTTCTCAAAAGAACCACTAAAAGGAACAGTAGGATCCAGATCAAACTCAACATCTCTGCACATTTGGCCGAATCTCGCAAAAGGACGGACAATGCTTTCTTTGAAGTTGATTACGACCCTGCCTCCCTCTAGATTATTGAACAGGTTTAAGCATTCAAGCTCATCTGCTTTAGGAAAGGGATGTATGTCCAAATAAACAACTGCATTGATGTTTTTTGAATAAGACCCTATATGAGATGTTTCGTAAACATGTTTGACTTCTAATGTGCAGTCCTGTGAACCGCCGCACACTTTTCCATGGTTGACTTCAACAACTGCATTAAGGTTTTTTGCACTGCCACCAACCATTCCTGTCTCTGCAACATACTTTACTTTTGCTTCGCAATCCTCTGCAAGTGTCAATATCTCAGACTTAACATTCTCTGCGATTACACTGCACCTCTTTGCTTCTGTAAGTATAGATTGCGGTGCAAATGTTTTTTGAGTCAATTCTGCATTCCCTATCTCAAGTTCACAGTCTTCTGCTTCAGAAAGCAACATACCAGAGTTTGTGTGTATCTTCCATTTGCTGTTTTTTGCGTTCTTGCCTGCTTCTGTGCCATCCTGATTCCAATTCAATTCTACTTCACAGTTATCGGTATTTTCTAATGTGTGTTCTGCAGAGTTTTCCTGTATTTTGATTTTCAGGTTTTTCGCCCTGTAGAAACAAAAAGGGTTGTTTATAACATAAACACTGACTTCAGATATACTGTGTGTGTTAATCAATGCAGATGAAAAAATACCTTCCAAACCAGCATTTTTCCCCCGATCCATGTTATAACCATATCCATTTCCGCTCTCATATGCACAATAGTTGCAGGTAATACCAAGCTGATCAAGTATTATATTAACATCTGTTGCCTTAAAATCAAGCTGTTTGGCATATTCTTCTGCAATCAGATATACTGCATCTGTTTGGCCATGCACAGAAAGTTTAAGATCCGATATTTCAGATGCAAATTGTTCAAATGCGTTCTGAATTTTATTAATTCTGGAGCGTGTTTCACTTAAAGAATCATAAGCCTCTTTGAGTTTATGCAACCTGCTAACAAGTGCACTGTCTTGGCTATTCCATGCAGTGGCCGCCGCGATACCCTGCTCAATGCTTTGTCTCGCGTCTCTATTGTGCTCAGCTTTCTTGTTATTGTACAGCCTCGCTATAGTCTCTGAAAGTGATTCCTCGCTTTTCGCAACATTATATCGCAAAGTGCGCATATCCTGTTCCTGTTTTTCAGCAACTATTCGTTCAGCATCTGAAATCTGGGTAACAACAGCCTTTTGCGTTATTATACCTGCTCTGGCTGCATACCCCTTTAATTCCTTAAAAAGAGCCAGGATCTCCGCAGCAATTTCCGGGGACACTTCCGCTGTTTTTTCTGAAGTTATTTTCATCAATTTATCATGCAAAGTATTGAAATGCCTAACTTCTTTCCTAAACTGGATATCAAAAGGAATAGAACCTTTTGTAGCTTGCTTTAGTTCAAGCTCTCTCTTCTTCTCATTCAATATCTGTTCTAAAGGTTTTTTATCCATCACTTCACCTTGTGTGTGTCAATCTTTAACGGCTGCGGGCAATTTGGTGTGTCTACTGCCAAAATATGGTCATTTTCCCAGTATATGCTGTTAATCTTGTCAAGCAAATCATTGGGCAGCTGATAATTCTGGCTATCATCAAAAATAAAGATAGATTTTGTGCCGCGGACAAAAAATGCGCCATATTTTTTATCAGGCGAATACACTATTTCTGATATGTCACTCAAAGAGTCCACTTCACCGCCTAAATGAATAAACCTTTTTTTGTGCATATGAAGTTTAATATAGGTCGTCTTGCTGCTTTTTTCCTTTACAAGAATCAAATCATCGTTGGAGCCCCAGTAAATTCTTGAAATGTCATCAAAAAGAGTATTTTCAAGATAGTTGACTGAATTAGTCTCCGCATTATACAAAAAGATTTGATTGTCATTATAAAGCACTGCCTGGCGCTTTTTATCAGGAGAAGTAACTATCTGAGACAGGCCTTCTGGATCATAAGAACTGTTGATCAAGGCTTCTGCAAGCTTGGAGTTTCCCCCAATCTTTTGAACCACCGCATCCCTTCTTTCAGCCATTCTTTTTTTATTTTCTTCATTCAAATAATTTGCTCCACTGATTATGCCATATAAAAGAGCAATTCCTGCAAGGGAAGCACCAACAACTGCTGCACCTTTTGCAACAGTTTCCTTGTTTTGTGCAATGTCTGTCTTTATCTCGTCGTAAAGATTAATCACCCCTTCTATGAATCTTGATGCATTCTTATTCACAAACCTGGAAACTCTTTCAATCAAACTTCCTGTCAGACGGAAGTCAAGATAGAACTTATCATTAGAAAATTCTCTTTGCAGGAGTATATAACGAAGCCGTTTAAGCCTTTTTTTAGAAGAAAGATTAAATTCATCTGCAAAATACTTGCAGGACACCATCTGGCAGATAAGATTTTCTGCTTCATCCATCTCCAATGCAAGCACAGGCCCCTTGTTTTCCCAATGGTCCAGGTCATGATTTATTCTCTCATCCATCTTCTTAATAAGTGCTTCAAAATCAAGATGTCTGCCTCTTGCCTTCAGCTTGTAATATATATCCCTAAGCGCCTTATGCTCGTCTTCTGTCAAAGCACGATTCTTATGCCTATCAAGACCTTTAAGCAGCTCATTTACTTCCTCAGGAGTCTGCAAAAACTGCCTGAAATCTGCAAGTATCTGTTCAAGAGGTTTATCTGTCATTTTTCATACGTTTGATGCCTTCATATACCAATGAGCCCAAATTTGTCGCTCCTTTTAATGTTAAATACCCTACTGCATAAGGTCTTGTTTCTGGGGAATCCCAGGCAGCTATTGTAAAATATAATTCTAACCAAACATCTGCAGTAAAGCCTGCCAGCATCGGCATAACATTAAAAAAAGCAAAAGCTATCTTATCAAGCAGGTTTGTTTCCTTTCCTTCAAAATCAAATGCCGATTGTTTCGCAATCTGTTTGCCTGCAAAAGGGGTGTTGAAAAGTACTGAAGGACAAAAAGTGGTTAAAGCCTGTCCCTGAATGACGCCGTAAATAGCATTTTTAACTGGCGTGGACATGTAAGATAAAAATTCCAAGAAATTACTCTTATTGTGTGATTTGAATAACGGATTGCCCTTAAGAAAATATGCCGGTTGTAATTGCTTAAGATGACCTAGGTTTTCAGCCTTGCGAATATTATTATTATTCATAAGTGAAAGATGTTTTAATCCCTGCTGGTTATACAAATTCTCAATCTTCCGGATATTATTGTGATCAAGCAGAAGTGTTTCTAATCCTATTTGATTATACAAGTTCTCAATCTTACTAATCTGATTATGACTAAGTGTGAGCTCTGTTAATGCCTTAAGATTATCTAAGTTCTCAATCCTACTAATCCTATTGGTGCTAAGATTAAGCACTTTTAGTTTTGTTTGACTATCCAGATTCTCAATTCTGCTAATCTTGTTATCATTTAGATAAAGGTAGCGCAATTCTGTTTGTTTATCCAAATTCTTAATCTTATTAATTCTATTATCGGCCAAAATAAAGACGGTTAATCTTGTTTGATTATCCAAATTCTCAATACTACTAACCCTATTACTTTCAAGATTAAGGCCCGTCAATCTTGTTAAATTATCCAAGTTCTCAATCCTACTAATCCTGTTGGCCTGAAGGCTAAGGTGGGCTAATCTTGTTAGGCTATTCAAGTTCTCAATCCTGCTAATCTGATTATAGCTCAAATTAAGATCATATAACTCTGTAGAATATTCCAAATTGTATATTTTCTCAATCTTATTGTGATCCAACACAAGTGTTTGCAAGCAAGACAATTTCTGTATTTGTTTAGGGATTTCTTTCAAGCCGACAGAACTAATATTTAATCGCACCACTTTTTTGTCTTTAATATGAATATAGACATTACTACGAGCGCTATTTTCCGATCTATTTGGCTTATTCAGTTCAGTTACATTCTGAAAATAATCTTCTGCTGAAGAATCAAAATACGCTCTGGCCAATTCCTGAAGCGCTTCATAGTCATTTCTACATAATTCATAGCCATGAAACAGTACTGTCTCGGTCTGTTTTTTAAAATCACCCAATATCTGTTCCAAAGGTTTATCTTCCATCCTTCTTATGTCTCCGTATCTTTAGTTTCCAAAAAGTTCCTGTTTCAGGTTTATTGTCTGTTAGATACACAAGATCATTCCCTAACTGTCTGCAATATTTTCCAAGAGCTCGAGCTGCAGCGACATCTGTTATTTCTGTCCATCGCAAAGCTTCTTCTCTATCTACATTCTGCGCTTCTCTGATAGGAGAAAACCCGCTATTTGTATTCTCCCGCAGATGTTCATAGTTTCTTTCGCCAACAATTTCTCTTATCTGCTCTTCGATGATACCCGTAATGCTAAGATTCCCGTTTGCATGCTCTACTGCATTTTCCCCATAGGAAATTGTATTGCCACTTTTGTTTTTTGCATAAATTATCACAGAGTATTCAAAACTTGCACCGTCGGGTGTTCTGTGCTCTCCTTTGACTGTCTCTATTGCATCTGCAATGCTTTTGTTTATTTCTTCTCTTGCTTTATGAATATCTGCAGCAGCCTGCCTGTTTGCATTCACAAGATCGTAATGCCTATAAATTTGCATGCCTGCCGCTGCAACACCCCCCACGCCTATGCCTATAAGAAGCGATGACAAATAAAATCTCTTCTTGAAAAACCTGCCAATCCTAGCATACCAAGAGGTATTTTTATGCTGGCCTGACTCCTCCTTTAAATGGTCACTAAAATCATTCAATATCTTTTCTAGTGGTTCTTCTTTCATCACTCATTACCATCCTTGACTATTTCAGGAGAATATGTCATTATTGCAACGCGAGTTTTGTCGCTGCCACTGGTAGATAATTGCGGTTTTGAATTTCCTTCAACACAGCAATCATCGTCTAACAGGACAGCGCCGCTCATAACATGAACCGCGCCACCAGATGCAGCTCCTAACTTAGTACCTGCAAGATTTTTTCGAAATATTGTGTTTTTTATAATGCATTGATAATGTTCATCATGAATAGTGATGCCTGGGAGGTCTGGACGATTTCGGTAATAAAATTCAATTCCCCCTGCGAAGGTTCCGTATTCACATTCATTGCCAATAAATTCACTATCGTTTATATTTAACATTGTGTCAGTAGTATATACTCCTGCACCGCCGGATAATTTCGATTTATTATTACTAAAATAACACCTAATAAGTTCCATAATGCTTTGGCTTACTTTCAATCCCCCACAGTCACTCCCTGAACAGTTGCGAATTTCAACATCTGACAGATGTGCATGAACTGAGCGAAAATTAAATGGAGAATTGGTTAATCCAATCCCTTTCAATCCTTCAAAAACACAATGTTCCAACATAATTCTGTGAGGCAGATTTTCCTGAAAGTGTTGATTGGCATACATATTTAATAAAAAAGCGTCATGCGCTATTTTAATTTTACAAGATAAGCCCGGCTCAAGAGCCGTAAAAGATATTTTATCTTTCTCTGTGCCTTTGGCAGAAAGTAATCTTGCATTCAAATTCAGCTTCGCATTGTCGCCAAAAGCAAAATTTACGCCTTCCCGAATTACCAGCTGGTCTGCAAAGATTGTCAGAACCGCATCATCTACAAAAACATACTTTCCTGCTGGAAGCAGCAGTTTTCCTTTTGTAATCTGCACAGGTTTTGTGATTAAAAATTCACCATGACTGCCGTAATCAAAAGCATCGCCAAAAACAGACTGTAAATATACCTTAGGATTTCTGTCTGCTTTTTGAAAAGCAATAGTTTCTTTAAATTCTTTCAATATCCATTCCAG
>JAHWHC010000068.1 GCA_019323555.1 Candidatus Woesearchaeota archaeon | reverse complement strand
TTTGGGAATTTAGAAATCCACAGGATTTCTAATTTTTCTTTTTTTAAATAAATGCACTTAATCTCTTTTGTTTACCAAGATCTTTCAACAATACGCTTTCCTTCAAGATGAAATCAATGTCAACACCAAACTTCTTCTTTATAAGATTCCTGGCATAAGTCAGCATTAATTTCTTATCACTGAATTTGATAGGCTTGTTGCTTAATGTCTTTCTGGCAGCTTCCCTAGTGACCCAGACACCTAGAGGAATAGCATATTCCCCTGTGATGAATCTTAGCACCAATACAGAAGCTTGTCTTTTCATCTTCTTCATTTTTTCAGCAAGAGCCAAGCGAACAGTGTAATAACCACCAACACAATTCTCTGCATAATCCTTCCTGCCATAAAAGCCTTCAGAATCAGTAGAGTATTCTAACTTATTCGTGGGATTCCAGCCAGCCATGGGCAGATAAGACTCAAACAATTCATAAGACCAAAACTCAGAGAAGAATAAAATCAAGTAATAATTACCTAAATAAGAACCAAAATACGCCAGATAATCTGATTCAGGATACTGCCGAATCTCAGGCAGCATGTTCTTGCATAAAGTATCATCAGTAGCAGTGATACTCCATCTGGTTGGAACAAGCTTTCTCCTGTCTTTAAAGCCTAAAGTCCCAACACTCAATAACTTACTCAAGAAATTCTCATCAAAACCCTTATTGTACAAATATACCAACCCATCTGCAGACTTCAAGCCAGTATCAGAGACAACCTTGTCAACCTTAGTGTGAATCTTAGGATTAGAGGTAATCTCAATCTTCTTTAAATCAGCATTAGGGCCAGTAGGAGCCATATACGCATCTGTGTTCAATCTGAAAACAGGCTTTTTCTTTAGGTTTACTTCAATATCAACAGGCTTAGAAGCCATGCCCACCTCTTGAGTTATGCCTAACAATCTGTCGCTTCTTTCCTTTACATAAGCCTTGAACCTAGAATTAATCAAAGAAGAACGCAAATCAACAATCTGAGGAATCTTAAACTCCTCCTTAGACCAGTGATTAGGGGCATCATAGAGCCAGGCATCATCTTTCTGCTCAGGAGGACTCAAGATACCAACATTAATATGCGGATACCCAAAACGACCAACAAAAGGGGCAGGAGAAGAACCAAAAAAGTCTTCTTTGTTTATTTTATCCTTAACTTTAAATAAAGCATCTGACTTAGCAACAATAGGACAAAAGGTACGCCCGCAATTAGACGGATCCCTACCTTTACACTTAATACAAGGCACCCTCATCAACTAGGAGATGCTTACAAAATATTTAAATAATGTTGTGATTAAAAATACACTATGAAAGTAATATCACTATTAAGCGGAGGAATAGATTCTGCAGTAAGCAGCTATCTAATGCTCAAGAAAGGAGCAGATGTAGTATTTGTGCACTTCCACAACCAGACACTGCAGAAAAAATACGTAGAGAATAAAGTAGTCAAGACAGCACAGATACTTTCTAAGCTCACTAAGAATAAAACCAAACTATACTTAGTGCCATTCAAGCAATTACAGCAAGAAATCATCAAAGCAGTGCCTGCAAAAGCAAGAATGATCATCTATCGCCGAATAATGTTCATGATAGCAGAAGAGATACTCAAAAAAGAGGGGGCAAAAGGCTTTGTGACAGGAGACAGCCTAGGACAGGTAGCTAGCCAAACACTAGACAATCTAGAGGTACTGTATGATGCTGCAAAAGAGCCAATACTAACACCCCTGCTAGGCATGGACAAAGTAGACATCATCAACATAGCAAAAGAAATAAAGACATTTGAGACATCAATCTTGCCATATTCTGACTGCTGCAGTTTCTTGATAGCAAAACACCCAGAAACAAAAGCAAAACTAGAGCAGATAAAAGCAATGGAGAGCAAGCTAGATATTCAGAAATTAATAAAAGAAACATTAGAGAAGGCTAAAATCATTCCTCTTCCATGAATTCTGGCTCAGAACTATGATTTTTCTTGAACTGAGAGCACTGCTTCTTAAGCTCCCAATAAAACCAGCATTTTTTTCCAAAAGTCTTGCTATTTACACAGTTATCGCACAAAGCCATAAAAAAATAGAAATTAAGGAAGATTTAAAAACCTTTTGCCTTTTCATTTAAATATGCTCAGCGAGAAAGAAATCAAGCAAATAAAGGATGAACTAGATACCTGCAAGAGGCCATTATTCTTCTTTCACGATGACCAAGACGGGCTTGCATGCTTTCTCTTGTTCTACAGATATGTAAAAGAAGGAAAAGGGCAGGTGCTGAAGGCAAAGCCAAACCTAACAGAAATGCATGCCAAAAAAGTAGAAGACTACGGAGCAGACAAGGTATTTGTGCTAGACATTGCAATGATTGACCAAGAGTTCATAGACCAGGCAGGAGTTCCTGTGATATGGATAGACCATCACCCTGTTATGAAAAGAGATAATGTAAAATATTACAATTCAAGAACAAAAGACGAGAAAGTAAACATACCTGCAGCATACTTATGCTACCAAGTTGTAAAAGAAGACCTGTGGATAGCAATGGTGGGGTGCTTAGGAGACTGGTATCTTCCTGGTTTTGCAGATGAGTTCAGGCAAAAATATCCTGACCTTATCCCAGAGAAATACCAGACAGCTGGAGAGATATTATTTGAGACAAAAATGGGTATTTTGAATAAAGTATTCTCATTTAATCTTAAAGGAAACACATCAGACGTGCTAAAATGCATGAAAGTGATGACAAGAATAGAGTCTCCTTATGAAATACTGGAACAAAGCACGCCTAAAGGAAAACTAATCTACAAAAAATATGAAAAAATAAACAAAGTCTATGAAGAACTAAAAGAAAGGCTCTTGAAACAAAAAACAGACAAGAAAGTCCTGCTATTCAGGTATACAGAAGACAAGCTAAGCCTGACAAAGGATCTATCCAATGAGCTGCTTTACATGTTCCCTGACAGAGTAATTGTTTTAGGAAGAGAAAAATCAGGAGAACTAAGATGCAGCATCCGCGCAATGAAGATAGACCTCAAACCAGTAATAGAAAAAGCATTGCTAGACGTAGATGGGTATGGCGGAGGACACGAGCATGCCTGCGGAGCAGCAATAAAACTCCAGGATGTAGACAAATTTATTTCTAACATAGAGAAGCAAATCTCGTAAGATTTACAAGAATTCTTTAGAAAAACATATAAACAAGATGCTATAGCTAATTTGCATGAAGAAAACACTTATTTTAATCCTATTGCTATTAACCGGGTGCGGAATAACCGGATTGAGCATTGAAGAGATGATGCCAGCAGAACCGCAAATAAAATCCTGCAGTCCTAATATCACAATTGCATCATTTAATATCAGAAAATTCTCAGATAACAGCAGAACAGATGAAGAAATAAAACAAATAGCTTCTGTCTTATCTGAATTTGACTTGATAGCAGTGCAGGAAGTGCTGGGAGATCCTGTGATTTTGAACAGAACAGTTGCAATGCTTCCTGGATATGATTACATAGTAAGCGAAGAAGTAGGAAATGTACAGAAGGAGAGATATGCATTTATTTTCAATAATAAAATCAAGCCAATATCAGAAGGCAAGACATATTATGACAAATTTGACAATTTCATCAGAGAACCATACTATGCAAGCTTTAAAGCAGAAGAATTTGACTTCACAATCATGACTGTACACATCTTATATGGAGATTCTGCTAGCGACAGGACAGGAGAGATGAAGCAAATAGCAAGTGTCTATGAATATTACCAAGAAAAAGACACTGAAAATGACTGGATATTAACAGGAGACTTCAATACACAGCCAACACACTCTAATTTTGACTACATCAAAAGCATCCCAGGAATAACACTAGCAATAACAAATGGCAAAAGCACACTAGGAAAAACAGGAAACCTATATGACAACATCATATTTGACTCCAATACAGAAGAATTCACTGGATTAAGCGGAATACACTACTTTGACACTGGAATGGACATGGATGCTGCAAAAGAGGCTATTTCTGACCACAGGCCAGTATATGCTGTGTTCTGCACAGGAATGGATGATGATTAGAAATCTTTTTAAAGATATTCAGAATCCATGGTAATGTGAATCTAAAAAATCAAGGAGGTTAAAAAATGATAAGCGAAGAAAAACAAGTGATTGTAAATCAAATAAATAGTTTGGCAATAAATATTGAACAAGACGGAATAAAGCTAAAACAATATGCTGAAAATATCACAACTGATGAGCAAATCGCAAGCTTAAAAGAAGCAATAGTAGAATTAAAAAAACAAATATCAACCGTATTTTCAAGCATTGAAAAACTTGCCAAACAGCTCTAAAAATAGCCAAAAAATACAAATATTCTGTGCAAAAGTGGATACTTACCAGAGATTAGAAATCTTTTTAAAGACACTCATAATTATTCACGATAAGCGCCGATGGTCTAATGGCTATGACAGCGGCCTTCCAAGCCGCTTATCTGGGTTCGAATCCCAGTCGGCGCATACAAACAAATGGCAAAAAAACCAACAGTTCTTGTAATAGGGGCGCACAGCGATGACCCTACATTCGGGGCAGGGGGAACTATTGCAAAATACGCCCTAGAGGGCAAGAAGATCAAATCAATCATCTTTTCTTACGGAGAGCTAAGCCACCCGCACATAAAACCAGAAGTTATAACAGAGAAACGTGAAAAAGAGGCCATAGCCTCAGATAAAATACTCGGAGGCAAAGGGGTTATTTTCTTTGACTGCAAAGAGGGAAGATTTGCGCAGGAAATAGAAGCACTAAAAATAAAGAAAAAACTTTTGAGCATAATCAAAAAAGAGCATCCTATAAAGATATTCACACACGGCGCAAATGACGCGCACCCAGACCACCTAGCAATATATAACCTCATAAAAGAGATGATCCGCAAAAAAGAGATCACCTGCGAAGTATACTCATTTGATGTCTGGAGCTTATTCAGGGTAAGAAAAAGAATGGTGCCAAGACTGGTAGTAGACATAACAACCACTTTCAACAAAAAAATCCAGGCAATGCAGGCACACAAAAGCCAGACACACCTTCCGCTAATAATACCGCTGACCTGGACAGTTTACTTCAAAGCAATAATAAACGGATGGAACAACAACTGCAAATACGCTGAAGTGTTTGACAAGATAGAATGAAACCAAAGTTGCTGATAACAACAGACTGTTTCTTGCCAAGATGGGACGGCATAGCCAGATTCTTATCAGAGCTGCTTCCTGCACTCACAAAACAATTCAAAGTAACAGTGATAGCACCCAAGTTTCCTGGAAAATTAATGCGCTTTAAAGGAGTGAAGATAATCCGGCTTCCATTGACCCCGATAAAATTCGGGGACATACAATTCTCACTAAACCTAAAAAAGATACTGCCTTGTGTCAAAGAAGCAGATCTGATATTCAACCAAACAATCGGGCCAATCGGACTAAAAGCAATAACAGAAGCACACAAGCAAGGCAAACCAGTAATAAGCTATGTTCACAGCATAGAGTGGGAACTGGCGTCAAATGCTGTAAAGAGACTAAAAAAGCTGGTAGAAAAAATAGTGCTGGAAAGAGCGCAAATAGCGTACAAGAAATGCGACCTGCTGATAGTTCCATCAAAAGAAGTGGCAAAGACCCTAACAGCGAAGAAAATAACAATAAAAAAATCAATAATCCCTATAGGAATTGATGCAAATAAGTTCAAGCCACCAAAATCAAAAACAGAAGCAAAGAAAAGAGCAAAGCTAAGCCCAAAAGACATAATCATAGGATTCTCAGGAAGGATAGGCAGAGAAAAAGACCTGCCAACACTGCTGAAAGCATTTCACAAGCTAAAACAAAAAAACATAAAACTACTGATAGTAGGAACAGGACTAAAGATAAAAACAGGAAAGAATACAATACAAGCAGGAGCAACAAACAAAGTAATAAAATACCTGCAAGCAATGGACATCTTTGCACACGCATCATTAACAGAAACAAACTCCTTGTCAACAATGGAAGCCATGGCCTGTGAACTGCCGGTAGTTGTGACGCCAGTAGGATCAATAGGAAGCTATGTCAAAAATGGAAAAAACGGGCTGCTGTTTCCAAGACATGACGCAAAAATAATGCAGAAACAGCTGCAAAAACTAGTCAATAACCCAAAACTAAGAACAAAACTAGGAAAAGAGGCAAGAAAAACCATAATCAAAGAACATAACTGGAAAACAACTGAAAAGAATATCCTAAAAACACTAAAAGAATTCAAGCATTAGCTATTTTCTTAGCCTTACTGATATCTAAACTCACGACATTGCTCAAGCCAGCATCTGTCTGCATAGAGACACCATACAAGGCATCTGCTTCTGAAATGACTGCATCATTGTGGCTTATGACAACATACTGCGCCTTATTACAGTAATCACGTATTAAATCAGCAAGCTTCTGAGAATTAGCCTTGTCAAGAGCAGCATCAACCTCATCAAGGATATAGAATGAAGCAGGCTCATGCTCCTGAATAGCAAACAAGAAAGCAAGAGCAGTTAATGTCTTTTCTCCGCCGCTTAAGCTTCGAATATCCATAAATTTCTTGCCAGTCAAACGAACCTTAATCCTCAAGCCTTCATCAAAAGGACTCTCAGGATTCTCTAGCTCTAGAAAAGCATCTCCTTTAGTTGAGAGCGCAGTGAAAATATCAACAAAATTCTTATTAACAACCTCCAAGGCATCCATGAACAGGCCTTTCTTGCTGGTCTCAATCTCCTCCATCATCTTCATGACATCATCTTTCTCACCAACAAGACTATTCTTCTTATTAATCAGGATAGTGTACTCTTTCTCAACGGTCTCATAGATCTCCAGAGCCCGCAAGTTAACATTGCCAATATTAGCCATCAACTTCTCAAAATCAGATATCTCTTTTTTCAGCTTCTCCTCAGACTTTTCCATATCTAATTCAACACCGTCATACTGCGCAAACTCTGCATTCATGCCAGCAAGCTCTGCCTTGACCTTTGCTTCCTCAATAGAGAAAGTATTGATTGTCAACTCCTCTTTTCTAGAACCTTCCTGCAGGCCAAAAATCTTGTTCTCCTGATCTGTGATCTCATCACTAAGCTTTGTTCTCTGCTCAAACAGGGACTTGAACTGCGAGAAAAACTTGTTCTGCTCTGCCTCCTGCACCTTAAGCTCTGCAGACTGCTCTTTGATTTCTTTATTCAATCCCTTGATCTCATCCTTGAAAGTATTTTCCTCTTTCTCAATCTCTTTCAAGATCTTGGCAGTATTTTCCTTGTCCCTGCCAACAATATCTTTTTCCTGATTTGCCATGTTCTTCAAATCAGCATCAATCTTGATAACTTCTTCTGTGAACTCTTTCTTTTTCTGCTCAAAAGTGTTTAATTCAGCCAGTAACCTAGGATTTCGCAGCTCATTCATCTCAACACGCAATTTCTGCTTCTCAACCTTTAATGCAGTTAATCTCTCTATCTCTTCTGCAATATCATCCTCAACCTTAGCAATATCCTTGTTGAGCTTCTCCATATTTTCCTGCAGCTCTTTCTTGTAAGTCTCATTAGCCTGCAGGTCACTAGAATCAATATGCAAAGACTTCTCTGTCTTTATGATATCACCCTCAAGATTAGCCTTCAATTCCCTCGTTGCATAGATCTTCTTCTCATTCTCAGAACGCTCATGCTCAAGATCCTCAACAAGCTTCTGCGCTGTCTTCAGCTCTTTCTTCAGGTCTGAAATATCACCAGAGAGATCCTTCTGCTTGAAACTGCCCTCTTTCTTGTGCCTAAAGCCTCCAACCATAGCACCAGAAGATTCTGCAAGATCCCCATCTAAAGAAACCATCCTTGCCTTGCCAATACCAATCTTCCTTGCAGTCTCAATATTATCAACAACCAAGGTATTGCCAAAAACATGGCTAAATGCATTCTTGAACCTAGGATCAAACTCAATCAGGTCAATAGCAAAACCATGAACACCCTTCTGCTTTGCCAGCTTGTTTAATTCAGGATCTGCATTTGCAGGCTTTATCTTATTAAGAGGAAGGAATGAAGCAATACCCAGCTTGCCGTCTTTCAAGAACTTGATGCACTTAGCAGCAGTCTTGTCATCATCAACAACAATGCTGTGAATCCTCTTGGCAGCAGCAATATCAAGCGCCATAGAGAATTTCTTGTCAGCTGTGCCTAATTCTGCAATAGTGCCATAGATCTGGCCTAACTTATTCTTGTTTTCCAAAACCTTTTTTACAGCGATATTAGCTGAAATAGATTCTTTGATACTTGCGTTCTTAATCTGAAGCTTCTCTATCTTCTCATTAAGCTTGAAAGCCTCTTTCCTGGCATCAGCCAGCTTATTAGCATGAGCAGAATCTGCATTAAGCATCTCATTTAATTCCAGAGTGAGCTTCTTGAACTGAGTCTTCTTTTTCTTCAATAGATCTATCTCATTTTTATGCTCTTTTTCCAGTTCAATAACTTTCTCAATCTGCTGGTCAATTGTCTGCAGCTGAAATTCGCACTTATCTTTACCCCTGATAAAGTCCTGCTGCTTCTCTCTCAAGGTCTGGATAGTCTTCTGTATATCATCAGCCTGCTTATCCAGCTCTTCAATCTTGCTCTCAAAACCAGAATCCTCCCCAAGCTTGTGCTTTTTCTTGAAATCAGCAGTTTTTTTATCTAAAATAGCAAGTTCATTAGTAAAGAATTTCTTCTTAT
>JAHWHC010000067.1 GCA_019323555.1 Candidatus Woesearchaeota archaeon | reverse complement strand
TCTTGACCTCAAAGCAGGATGCATGTGCTGAACAGTCTCAACATTACCTGCTGCAACAAGAACAAAATTACAAGGCACAGGCTCTGTGCGAACCATAGCTCCTGAAGAGCGCTCAGACTGGCCTGTGATTGCATATTTTCCTTCTTGCAATGCAGTCAATAATTCCTGCTGAGTTGCAGGAGCTAAAGTAGCTATTTCGTCCACGAATAAAACACCCATGTTCGCCTTGTGAATCATTCCAGCAACAACCCGCTCATGAGCAGGCGTCCCTAATCCACCTGACTGCAATGGATCATGCAATATATCTCCTAACAAAGCACCTGCATGAGCTCCTGTGGCGTCCCAGAATGCTGCTTTCTTCTTGCCAAAATTATCCACGATGACCTTCGGAAAACTAGCTCTTGCACCAAGGCCTCTCTTTCCTAAGTTCAAGAAAATAACAAAAGCAGCTAAAAACAGCATCCCCCCTAAAAACATAGCAGTGAACATTATTGCGCCGCCAGTAGGACCTATCTCTTTAGTGTAATATGACCTGGCCCACCAGGGCATAATCATAGCCAGGATAAGCAAAGCAAACATCAAGATATTCTGAAACCTGAAAAAAGAGTTATTCTTCATCCTAGACTGCTGAACAATCTCCCGCCCGTGACCAGCAGGAACAACCCGGATCATAGGCTGATTCTCGTCATTAGGATTAGGATAAGCGATAATATCTTTCAAGCTCTCCTTAGGGAGCAATTCTGCTAAAGCCAGGCCAAGCATAGACTTTCCAGTGCCTGGTTCTCCTATCAGTAAAACGTGCCTTCTCTGCTGAGCAGCCTTCCTGACAATCTCTACAGCCTCTTCCTGGCCAATCACCTGGTCTGCAACATTAACAGGCACATCAATCTCTTTGGTAGACTTGAAATTAAGCTTTTTCATGTGCAAAAATATAGACCGGTCATTTATAAAGGTTGTCATATAAAAACACCATATCTTTGACCACTCTTAAGTGGTCACAAAAGCGAAACATTTAAATACTAGTACTGCATATATTCTCTATAGAGTGAGGCAAGAATGATAAAAGTAACAGCAACTACAGAGTGGATGGTAGACGACAGAAAATCACTTTCTGAGAAAGGATACATTTCACCACCTAACAGGCTTCTCCCAAACAGCTATTATGACCAAGCCCCGTTCAGAGACGGAGAGCTGGCTGACAAGACAAGAATCGCTGTTTTTGCAGGAGGAGATGATGATTCTAAAAGGCTTGCTGTCAGGATGGCAAGAGACGCTGTCAGCCTGGGCAAGACAGTAGAGCTATACTACAGGCCGCACTGGATGCCTACACAGGAAAGGCTTCCGTCAGAGCAAGGCAACGCATTCCACGCAACAATCACTGATTCAGCAACACTTGCAGACATTGTAAAAGGACTGAACAGCCCTACTGCAAGAGCAAAAAAATTAAGACAGGTGGATGACATTGCTGCAGACCTGCAGGGAAGACAGTACGACGGCACATTTGTGGTCGGAACATACTGGAACAGGGCAATCCCTGAAATAAGGGGCCTTGGAAAACTGACAGGATATTTTGCAAGCGCAGTTGACTGTGAAAAAGGAGACAGCTTCTTTGCACACTTCATGGAGAGATACCTGATTGAGATGACTGATGAAGTGAGAACAGTCGACTCAAAAAACAGGCAGGTGCTTGAAGACAGGCACGAAAACATAAACAAAAACATAATCTTTGTACATGAACAAGACAGTCCGCTGAAAGGATTGAAAGTTTTGTTCTTGCCAGAATTCGACCTAAAACTAGACATGGTCCCAAGATGGAGGGCTGAATGGCCGTCAACAAACCTGGGAGACTATGGAGTAAGATACAGAGTTCGGGGCGCACTAGAGGGCCAGACATACAGGCCGACAATAGAGGAAAGAAGACAGGACCCAAGCAGGGCAACTGTTGAGATAGACCACACAAAAGAGCCAGACTCACTGAGAAGAGTCCTGCCAGACATAGACTGGGCAGATGTAATCATATTCCAGAGAACAAGCAATATGTTCTCAAAAACTATTTTAGATTATGCAAAAGCAACAGGCAAGCCAATAGGCTATGACATAGACGACCTCACATTCGGAGATAGAGCTATTCCTGCATTCAAAGCAGCAGGACTTGACAAGGCTGTTGAGGAGCAGATGAAGAGCGCAGACTTTGTGACAGTAAGCACAGAGGCACTAAGACATGAAGCTGCAAAAGTGCGAGGAAGCACAGACAACATATTCCAGATAAGAAACAGGCTCCCGCTTAAAGAACTTGCAAGAACAAAAGCAAAAAAACGCCCAGAAAGACACAATGACATAAGAATAGGGTGGGCAGGCGGAAGTGTACACAAGCCAAAACTACTAGATGCAAAAGACATGGTACATGACCTTTATGATAAATACGGGCATGAAGTAACATTTGTGCTTAAAGGATTTGATCCAAGCTCAGCCCATTTTCAGGAAATACGCGATGCATTCAGAGAGGGCGGAAGAGACGTGAGAATAGAAGGTCACGGATACACGCCAACAAAAAGCTGGACAGACTATTACAGTGACCTTAAAGCACTGGACCTAGACATATTCTTTGCACCAGCAAGAGATGACTCTGAACACTATGGAAAGAGTGAACTAAAATATCTTGAAGCAACACACATAGGAGTTCCAATAGTAACACCTGCAGTAGGAGAACACGCACTAGTAATAAAACACGGAGTCAACGGCATGCTTGCAGATGTTAAAGACATGAACAACACAATGTTTGCATGCATAGACCAGCTAATCCAAAATCCTACTTCAAGAAAAAGGATTGCAGCAAATGCAAGAAGAAGGGTCGCAAAAGAACACGACACACTCAAAAGCGGAGAAGAACTCCACAGCCTGCTAAGACAGGTATTACAGAGATAATTCTTTAGTCAGCCTGGCCGCCAGAAGGAGGCGGAGGGACAGGTTTTGGTTTTTTCTTCTTTTCAGGCTTAAGCAGATACCAGCCAATCAATAAAAACAAGAGCAAAACAACCAGTATCTCATCAATGTATTTGCTCCAATAGAATAAATCAAGCAAGCCAAAATAACTCACAAGATACAAAACAAGTATCGCCACAAGGATTATTGCAAGAGGCCAGAGATATTTTTTGCTGCTTTCTTCCTTAACACCAAGCAAGCTGATGAATATAATCAGAAACAGTGCTCCAACAATCACCAGAACCAAATAATTAAGGGCAATATTCATTACGCCAGCCACAGCAGAAGACACTGCGCCAAGCAGGGCAAGAACAAGAGCAACAACAGCATTAAACCTGCTCTTAGGCTTGCCTTTTTCCTTGCCTAAAATCATGGTCTTCTCAAGAATAGCATAAACAACAGTAAAAATCAGGATAAAAGGAATAATAAAATCCCAGATACCATAGTAGCCTAAAAACTTTATTGCATCAACAAGCACCATATCATAAAAGTTAATCCTTTTGTTTATAAATATTTTTATTTGACGCGTCCTGCAGCAATAAGTTCTTTCACAGTCTCATCTGAAAGCTGCCTAATAACTTCGTTCAAGTCTTTCATAGTAAATTTCCCAGAAGCCATAGCAGGGTGCTGCATTACGCCAGAAATAATCTCTCGCCGGGCATCTTCTGACAGGCCTTTCATAAACTGGTCCATATCTGGATAAGAAAGCTCAGACTTCTGCTTAGGAGCTTCTTTCTTTTCTTCTTTCTTTTCTTCTTTCTTTTTTTCTTTTTTCTCTTCTTCTTCCTCTTCTTTTTTTCCTGGACGAAGAATAGCCCAAAGCACAATAAAGAAAATAATGATGCCAACAACAACCCCTTCATACTTTCTCAAGACAGCCCAGTTAATGTAATTCAGCCATCCAAGCACGTACAAAGCTGCGATGCTGAAAACAAGCAGGGCAATAGCCATGAAATACCACTTCTTGTGCACTTCCTGAAAGCCGAAAAAACCAAAAATAATTGCAATGCATATTGCGACAAGTATCAGGACCACAATCATCTCAGAGAACAAATTAATCACATTAAGAGTGTCCACGGCTATCAAGACTATGAAACCAATAACAACAGAAGCCACTGCATTAAAATGGTGCTTTGGAGTCCCGTCATCTTCTGCACCCAAAACCTTTGTTCTTTCAAGAATAGCATAAGTGATAGTGAAAACAAGAATAAACGGAAGAATCACATCCCAGAGCCCCAGCTGTCCTAAAAAAGCAATAACATCCTGAACAAAAGCCATGTTTACTCCTCTTTTTGGCACACATCAAAAAACTCGCACTGCCCAGTTGAGTACTTGCAGAGACCAGAAGGCCTCTTGGGGTAGTCATCCAGGTCGTCTGACTCTGTCTTTTGATGTATTAACTCAATTTCCTTCTTTGCAAACTCTAGTAATTGTTCATCTACTTTAATAAATTTTGGTTTATCTTTCAAGAAGTAAACACCTGCAAAGTCAGGCAGAACACCATGAAGCTCTTGGTATAATAAAGCGTAAATAGCTAACTGCAGCTTGTGATCCTCAAGATTAAAAGAACTGCTTGTCTTGTAGTCCATAATTCTGATTTGGTCATTGAATTTCTCAATCGCGTCAATGTAGCCTCTTACATCAAAAACCTTGCTTAAGTAGAATTTTTCCCTGGTGGGAGTTAGCTTCTTGAAGCGCTCATCAAAAGTACCTGCTTGCGCAAGTATTTCATTAGAGAAGTGCTCTAACCAATTAATTAACATCAATAAAGTCTCTTCAAAATAAAATTGATTCTGGTCAGAGGAAAGGTCTAGTTTCTTTAATCTAGGCTTTGCAGCAGCCCATTCTCTAAATAAAGATTCCTGCAGTTCTGTGGTTAATTTCTGCTTGAAATTGTCTAAGTCATACCCTTCTGTGTTGATATCAAAGAATTTCTCCAGAACAGTGTGCGCGATATTTCCTCTAACTTGATGAATGTTTGGAAGAGTCTCTAGCTCTCTGATGTATTGATAAAAATACTTTCTAGGACACTGATGATACAGCTTGATAGAACTTGGAGATTGCACCCTTTTTGCCATTACAAGAAGTTTTTAGGGGTTGTTTATATGTTTT
>JAHWHC010000066.1 GCA_019323555.1 Candidatus Woesearchaeota archaeon | reverse complement strand
GCAGCAAAGAAAACAGGACAGGAACAAGACGAACTAGTTGCAAAAATAGCAAAATTACTAGATGTCAAGCCATCACAAATACCAACAAGAGCACAAGAACTGTTTGAGAAATGGAAAAAAGCAAGAAAAGCAGTGACAAAAAAGAAAAAAATGGATGTAAGAGCGCTTGAACTAGAGTGGACAGAAGAATACGAAGGAACAGATGTCTTAGAAAAAGCTGCTGATGCAATAAAAAGCCAGGTTCCACACCTTGAGAAGACGTTAATTAGATTTAAAACAGAGCTGGAAGAGTTTAAAGAGAAGCTAAAATAGATTTTCCAGAAAATAAAAGAATATAAACTCATTCTGATTTTTCAAAATCATGGATTCTATAGACAAAAAACTGCTCTTGATAGAGGCATACATGATTGCGCTAGGTGAAAACCTGAAATCTGCCAAAGAATACTTTGCAGACGAGATAGAAGATGCAGTGTATGACCTTGAGGAAAGGGCAGCAATACAAGACTTAGAGCTGACAGAGGAGCAGGAGGCAGCAGTGAGAACCTTGAAAGAGACAGACATGCCAGGATATTTTGATGCAATGAGGAAAATAAGAAGCCAGTATTCTGAAGGCGAGATAGTACTAGCACAACAAAAGCGGGTTGAAGAACTTCGGGAAAGAATAGAAGAAACAGAAAGAAACAAAACTGCACTAGAGAGATCCCCAAAATACAATGCATTAATAGATGCTCATTTTGAGGACATGGCAGCAATAAGAGAAGCAATACGCCAGCAAAAAGTGATGTTCTATCAGGAAAGAGATGCTTACTTTGCATTTGCTATAGTCGGACTTCACGAACTCCAGAGAAGACAGGCAATAGATCCAGAGAGACTAGATGATCATGCTGAAGAACTGGAGGTATTCTTAAGAAGAGCCATAACAGATTGCCTATCAGTATCACCAAAAGACCTGATCAAGACATACAAAAGAGAACTACAAGAACTGGGAATAAATCTCAACTAAGAACAGCAAAGAAAAAAACCAACATCATAACCACCGCAAGCGCCAGTTTCACTAATATTGATGTTATGCCTGTAACAAAAGCACCAAAACCTGCTTTCAAAGATTTCTCAAAGTTCTGCTTTTCAATGTAAGACACAATAAACGCCCCTAAGAAACCTCCAACAAGCATTCCAACCAGAGAGCCGAGAATAGGAACAGGAAAACCAACAACTGCGCCTATTATCAATCCAGTAATAAAACCAAAAGTAGCCCAATTAGACATCTTAAACTTCTTAGCACCCCAGATACCAAACAAAAATTCAATAACTTCAGCCAGAAGAGCGATACCAAACAGGATAATCAGAGTCTGCAAAGAAACAGACCAAGACCAGGTTATCAGATTGTAAAGCGCTGCACCAGCAAGAATAACAAAAGTTCCGCCAGGCAAATGAAGCGCAACAAGAACAAGCCCTGCCAAGAAAACAAGTGAGACAATGATTATTGCGATGATTTCTAGAATCATTTTCCAAACAATTTACCCAAGATATCCATTGTATAAAGCATAATAGCATGCGCCTGCTCACGACTCGGGGTGAACAAATCCTTTTTCTGGTGAACAGAGTGAACACGCACTTGATTGATCAAGTGAATCTGATTGCTCAAGCCAGGATCAAGCTCAACATTATTTTCTTTTAATTTAGCAATCAAGTTGCCAAGGCCAATACCAGGAGACTTTTCCAATAGATCATTGCCAGTAGCCTCAAAATACTTCCTATGCAAGGCAGTCTCTAATAACCTGCCGCACAAAATGACTGCGCTCCTGTAGCAGCCAGCAGCATAGCATTTATTCAATTCTGTTAAATCAGCTTCAACATCTGTCTTTATATCAAAAGGAATGTTAATTTTTGTGGTCTTATGAACCTTAATCTTGGCAGCAAGCTCTGCAATGTGCTCAACAATCAATTTCAACTCACTAACATCAGTTGTCAAGGCAAGTTTTTCCACAAGAGCCTTGATCTGCTCAGCATCCTTGATGTTCTCAGGAGGAACAGTACCAAGATTAGCAGCATCACGCTCAAGAAAACGAATAGCAGTATAAACAGCATTCCTGAAATAATCACCTTGATTACGCTTAAAATCAGTAAGCATAGCATCCTTAGAGGGCTTTGTCAAGGCAACATTATTAGACCGCAGATTATCCAAGGCAACTGCAAGATCCTGAAGATTCCTTTTCAAAGATTCCATAAGAAATCCTGTAAAAGGCAGGATATAAATATTTATTGGTGATACAAAACACAGTAATGCAAAAGCCAAGAAAGCACAATATTTATATAGCCCAGAATCAAAATATCCTCCAGGAGGGTGATAAATATGAAAAAAATACTACCAATCTTACTGGTACTAGGCCTAGTTCTACTAGTTGCTTGTCAACCAACACAGCCAACAGTAGAGCCTAAAACAACCCCAGAACCAGTGGTCAAGAAAGAAACTGCGCCAGAACCAGCGCCAGAACTAAAAGAAAAAGAAATGGAACCACCAAAACCATTCCCAAAACTAGGAATGAAAATTGAAACAGTTTGCGATGTACTATTGCCAGTAGAAAGATTCGCAGACATCTGCGGACTACAGGCAGACCAGATAACATTATCAGACAAGTCAAGCGAGAGAACATGCTGGATCTCATATACAGACAAGAACAACAAGAGATTCACAGCAGGCTTCACAGCAGTAGACTGGCAAAACGCAGAAGAAGCTGACAGAGAATTCCAGAGAGGAATAAGCATGAGAAGACTAGAACCATCCACAGACGTAGGAGAGAAAAACTACAAATACCAAGAGATTGAGAGAGAAAACATAGTCTGGCAACACGGAAGGTTCTTGACAAGGATAGGAGCATCAATACAGCTCTGCACAAAAGAACAATTACTAAAACTAGCTCAAGAAATAGATGGAAAGCTAGAATAAATTTTTATTTTTTCGCAAAAACCTAAGGATTTTTGGGAATTTAGAAATCCACAGGATTTCTAATTTTTCTTTTTTTAAATAAATGCACTTAATCTCTTTTGTTTACCAAGATCTTTCAGCAACACACTTTCCTTCAAGATGAAATCAATATCAACACCAAACTTCTTCTTTATAAGATTCCTGGCATAAGTCAGCATTAATTTCTTATCACTGAATTTGATGGGCTTGTTGCTTAATGTCTTTCTGGCAGCTTCCCTAGTGACCCAGACACCTAGAGGAATAGCATATTCCCCTGTGAT
>JAHWHC010000065.1 GCA_019323555.1 Candidatus Woesearchaeota archaeon | reverse complement strand
GGACTAAGCAGGGAATGTTCTGTATCTGTTGGTTTTTTTGCGATTTTAGCAGTGCTTGCTGAAATCTGGTGGTAGTCTGGCCTGTTTTGGAAGGCTTTGGAGTATCTTTTACGCAAGGCATCCATTAGTTCTGGACCAATGCGGTCCTTTCGTGTTTCTGCTACTTTTTGGGCAGCTTCTTCCAGAATGTTCTCAACATTAACATTTTGACGGTCACAATAGCGTGCAATTGCTTCAAACTGATCAAATCTGCGAGTATCATTAAGAATATGATAGTAAGGCAAATCTGCAGCTGCCCGCGCATTCACTTTGGCAAGCTCGCGAACAGTTTCTTCAACAATGTCCTCAACAAAAACATTATACTTTCTTCCTATTCTTTTAGCGCGTTTTACAGATTTAGGATGCGTGACAGTTCTCGCAAATTCTCTTAATCGCACTCTTATCTCCTGCTTGCTTTTTCCAGCAAGGGAATCTTTTTTTCCAAATAAATACTCTTTTACTCTCCTAAACAATCCTTTCTTTCTCCTGCGAGCAATAGATTCAACAATGTAATCAACATACTCTGGCTCAAGACCTTCTTTCCAAGCGGCATATGCAATGTTATCTGCAAGTTCATCTGTTATCTTCTTTGGATTGAGTTGATTAAGCAATGAAATGTATTTTTCGTAAATCTGAAGACTTTTTTCAAGGTCAGCAGAGGGCTCTGATTCTTCCTGTGTTGTCTCTATTTTTTCTCTTGCCTTTCTTTCCATCTCAATAAGAGTTGTAAGATTTTGCCGAAGTATTGGAATCTTTTCAGGATCTGGATAATAAGTACTGATAAGCTCATTAATATCGTCTTTATCTTCTAGTTCACTTTCTCTTACCTCTTGCTTGAAGTCTTCATATAATTCTTCTGCAATCTTGCCATATTTTGCAATCTCATCTGCCTTCTGCTGGATTGCTTTCCAGCCTTCTGTTTTTTCAACTTCTGCAAAATCCTTAGGCCTCTTGTGTCTTTTCAGTGTGAGCGCCTTGACAAGCTCTGCAAGAGCAGAGGGGTTCTCCAGTTCTCTTTTTTCTGCTTTTTCTTCCACATCCTCATAAACATCTGCGTCTGGAAATTCCACTTTCTGCATGATCATCTGATACAGCGTCACGCCAAAACTATACAAGTCATAAGCAGGGGAGTCTGCTTTTTCGCCTGGAGGAAAATAACCATATGTTCCTGGGCTCTGCAGGCTTCTTTGTGCAGGAGCAGCATCACTGATTGGCATTGATTGTTCTACTTGCATAGAGTGCTCCTCAACTCTTTTTGCAAGGCCAAAATCACATACTTTTGCCTGGCCGTCTTGTGTAACAAGAATGTTTGTTGGCTTTACGTCCTTGTTAATGATGCCGTGATCATGAGCTGCCTTAAGCGCCTCTTTCACTTGCAGTGCAATGACATAGAGCGCATTGTTATCAACTTCTGCAACTTTCAGGTGTGTTCCATCAACATATTCCATCACCAGCAAAGACAGGGGATCATCGCCATTGTCATCAAAGCGAGCATCTGGATGAAATTCATATATTTCCCTGATGTTCGGATGCTTAAGCCCTTTTTGCGCATCAAGCTCTTTCTGCAGTGTGCTTGCAAGCAAAGGATCATTTGCAGGCAAGAGCTTCAGGGAAAATTTCTTGCCATCTCTTTCACCAACATAAACAACACCAAAAGTGCCTGCTCCTAATTTTTCACCCAAGGCATAACCATCAGTAGTCCTGCCTGTATAATCATTAGGGTTTCTTACTTTTTCTGGTATGCTGTTTATTTCTGAATCACTCATCTTCTTCAAGTAAATTGTTTACAGCGTATTCTATTGCGTGGCTTTTGTTCCTGAACCTGCCTTTCTCTATGTGCGCAAGTATCTTTAGCAAAGTCTCTTCATCAATAGAAATACTGATCTTTTTCTTCATGCTACTAATCCTCTGCCGGTATTAATGATTAAATGTTTTTTTCTAGGATCACTTATGCCTTCTTCATGCCTTTGCAAGAACAATGCAAGCCCTGCTGCTGCAGACGGCTCTGCTGTGATGCCTGCGTGAGTGAGTATCTTGTATGCCTCTACTATTTTTTGTTCATCCACGTTATACACACCAGTCTCTTCTCCTGTCTTTCTCTCATGTTTTGCGCCAATTATATCATTTTGCGGAATGTAGAACCCGTCAACCTCCAGCCCTGTAAGCTTGTCTGCGCAGCTGGTTAGGTAAAGCAAAGGCCTTGCTGCCAAAACATCAATTTGTGTAACTGTGTCTGGCTTTGTCTTAAGCCTGACGTCTTTTTTTGCATGCCAGTTTCTTGCTGTCTTGATCTGCCAGGTTAAGTAGTTGTCAAATAACTCCCCAGAGCCATATGGCAGATATACTTGACCTGGTTTGTCTTTGAAAAAATTAAATGCTTCATTCATAACATGCCAATCAAATGATACTTCGTGTGCATGTGATATTCTTTAGTCAGATATGCTGTGTCCATGCGGATTGTTGGTCAGTATCTTAACTTGCAAAGGGGTGTATGGTGTTGATTTACCTGTGAACGTGTTTATCTTTAAGTCTGCTAAATAAATATCTGCACGCAGTGTTTTCAAAAATGCCTGTGTTTTTTCAGGCGTGTTTTTGTCAAGCAATAGTTTTGGCGGCGGCAGGTTGTATTTTGCATTCATCACTGCCTGAGCAATGCCTGCATTGCCTGCAGTAAGCTCAGAAAATCTTGGCATTCGCAATCTTTGTATATTGCCATTAAGATTCTGACTTTGCAAAACGTTAATAGTCTCCCTAAAACGCATAGGCCCGTTTTCAAGTGACCGCCTGTCTTTGATTGTGCCTGTCGGATTCTGTGACTCGTCCTTGATATATACTTTTGCGTCATAACCATACTTTGCAAGATCCAGTTCTATGACTGGCGTCTCTGGCCACTCTGGATACGCAGGGTCATCTGCACGTATCTTTGGCAGTGTGCAGTCTAACTCTGCAATATACTCAGGAGTCCAGAATTCCTCAAAGTTCACTTCTTGTATCACTGCTCTGTCTAGTGTTGTCATGGTAGTAAGGGTAGTACTTGGTCGTACCTTAAAAAATTGGTTATTCTTATATATAGAAAACAATTAATCCAAAAAAAGAATTATTCCACAATCTCTCCGCATTTCTTGCACTTGTGGGCCTTTGCCTTCTCATCCCATTCAGTGGTGACGCCATAGTCTATCTTGGACTCGCACTTTGGACAGCGAGGCTCTAAATGCTCTATTGAATTAAAAAAGAAT
>JAHWHC010000064.1 GCA_019323555.1 Candidatus Woesearchaeota archaeon | reverse complement strand
TTCTTCTTTTTTCTCTTCTTTTGGCTCCTCTTTAGGTGCTTCTGCTTTCTTGTCTCCGCCGAGTTTCTTGTTTATCTCTGCAATGACTTTTTTTGCAGTTCCCTCTACAAGGATTGCGATTGCGCTTGTTCCGACTTTTATGCCGGCTGCAACACCAAGCTCTTCCTTGCTCTCTATCTCGATGCAAGGCACTCCTTTCTCTTTTGCAAGAATTGGTATGTGCATTGTTATCTCTGGCGGGCTCACGTCTTTTGCTATTGCAACAAGTTTTGCATTTCCTCTCTCCAGTGCTTTTGTTGCCTCGTTTGCCCCTTTCTTTATCTTTCCTGTAGTCTTGGCTACTTCAATTGCTTCTAATGCTTTGTCAGCAAGTTCTTTATCAACCATTTTCATTTCCCCTCCTAAATAGGTTTTTTATAACAGTGAGGTAAGAAGTTTTTACCTCATTCAGCCTTTGCAGGCTTCATCATGTCATAGGTGACTAATAGAATTCAGGGTCGATTTAAAAAGGTTTCTGTTTACAGGCTGTAAGTGAGCTCAGTATATAGTCTTATGCCGCAGTACACTAAAGGCACGCCTAACACTAGCACTGCAAATAAGAAAGAGTTTTGGTCTTTTTCGCGCTGCTGCTTGTACTGTCTTATTCTTTCCTGTTTTATCTGCTCCAAGAAATAATGCGCTGCAGGGCAATTCTGCATGCAGTGTTTTGTCTGCTCTTCAAGAGACCTGTCTTCCAATGCCTTCTGAACATCTTCTAAACTAAAAACACCAGACATCTCCAGTTCATCACTCATAGAAAATACCTTGTTTTAATATTTTAAAAAGATTTTGACATATTCTTTACTCAAGCACGCCTGTTCCGTGTTTCAAGAAGTGTTTTGTTTTTATTGCATCTTCCCAGGCAGCTATTGCTTCCTCGAATTTTGTGAGGTACTTCTTGATCTCTGCTGGTTTTGCTGTTCTTATGGTCTCTAGATAGTATGAGTCTGTGTGGTGTCTTCCATGGTCGTCTGTCTTTCTGACTAGGCTTAGCCGTGGAGTTGTTTCTGATCCTGCATCGCTGAACAGGCACCATATCTTGTATGGTTTTCCATGATAAGTTCCTCTTATGCAGAAGTCTTTGCCAGCCAGCTCCTGGAACAGATCCTGCGCTGCACTGAATACTGAAGGCTGATCTTTGTATCCTTCTTCAATTAGCTTCATTCCAAGACCTACAAGTTTTTCATCAAGAAAAGGGCATTCTGTCAGCAATATTTCTTGGTCAGGATGTACTGCTCTCTCAATTGCGGCAAACAGCCCCACTGCACTCGGGAATTGCATGTCTGCGGTTATTGTTGCTCTGCTTGTGCCGTCGGCTTTGCAGGTTGCATATGTTACTTTCAGCGGTGCTTCAGCAAGCACTCTTGGCGGCATGTTTTCTGTTAATGGTGGAATTGTGATTATGTATTTGTGTTCAAATTCAGTTGTTTCACTTCCATTTTCTGAGTGTTTCTGATAGTTATCGACTAGTTTTCCCATTGTTTTCCCACCCCGAATCTATTGGTTTGACTGGTAAAATACCAGTGACTTTAAAAAGTCTTCTCTTCCAAAGTCTGGCCAGTTTATTTCTGTGAAGTGTATTCTTGTGTTTGAGCTGTCCCATAATAATAGTCCGCCTGTTGTTTTTTTGCTGCCGCTCACTATCATTAGGTCTGGAGGCATGAAGTATGAAGAGTATATGTTCTCTTTCAGCAGCGCCCTGTCTATCTTGTCTGGCGTCACCTTGTCTAGCTTGACCTGCTGTGTTATGAGCTTGCAGGCATCCACTATCTCTTCCTGCCCGTCGTATTGTATGCAGAAGTTTATGAAGAACTTGTCATAGTCTTTTGTGTCTGATATTACTTTTTTTATTGGCTCTAGAAGCCTCTGGGGAAGGTTGTACCATTTTCCCAGGACAGATATCTTGATCTGGTTCTGGTGTATCAGGTCCCATTTTATCAGCAAGTTAAAGAATTCAACAAGCTGGTCAATTTCTTCTTCAGCTGGTTTTGTTGTTCTTGAGAAGAAGGTCATTATGGGGATGTTCAGTTTTGTCCCTACTTTTATTGCGTTTTTTATGTTAAGAAACTCTGTCTTGTATGCCTCTGATAGGGGCATGTTGTTTTTCTGCGCATATTCTTCGCATCCGTCAACCAGTATTGCGACGTGTTTTGGGAGGTTCTGGCTGCTAAGCTGTACCTTGCTCTTTACCCCTTCCCAAAGATTTATTATTCCCATCGCCTTGATTTTGTTATTACTCAAGTGTTAAGATACCAATATTTATAAACTTTTTCACATTTACAGTGGGCTATGATAGGGTTGATATACGGGGTTTGCTTGTTTTTGTTGATTATAGGGACTTTTACAGATCTGAAAGTTCGTGAGGTTCCTGACTGGCTTAATTATTCTGGCATATTTATCGGATTAGGACTGAGATTGATCTGGTCTTTTTACTCTTTTGATTGGAGTTATATAATAGAGGGCCTGGTCGGCTTTGGTGTTTTCTTTGGCCTTGCCTGCTTGATGTTTTATCTTGGTCAGTGGGGCGGCGGTGATGCAAAGATGCTCATGGCTCTGGGCGCTTTGTTGGGCTTGAAGCTCAGTTTTGATAGTTTTACAATTGGTTTTGTCATCAGCTTGATGATTGTAGGAGGAGTGTATGGTTTTCTCTGGAGCGGGTTCCTGGCTGTGAAGAATTGGGATAAGTTTTCTGCTGAGTACAGGAAGATTCTTGCTGCAAAGAAAAAATATCGTGCCTTGTTTTTGGGTTTTTCTTTTGTCCTGCTTGTCTCTGCTTTTTTCGCCCCAAGTGTCTTTACAAGATTTATGCTTATTTTCATTGCCTTGTTTGTTCCTGCAATGAATTACTTGATTCTGGGTGTCAAGGCTGTCGAGAATTGCTGCATGTATCAGCGAGTCAAGCCTGTTGATTTGACAGAGGGTGACTGGATTGCAAAGGATGTGAAGGTCAAAGGCAAAAGAATCTGCGGCCCTAAAGATTTAGGTATTGAGAAAAAGCAGATAAGGCAGTTGATTAAATTAAAAGTGAAGTCTGTTGTTGTTAAGACAGGGATTCCTTTTGTTCCTTCATTCTTATTGGCGTTTTTATTGACTTTGTGGATCGGCAATCCGCTTTTGTATCTTATTTAGTCTCAAAGCCTCTTTCTTGGTAATGATACTGTATTATTGCTGAAAGGTCTTCTGTTCTTTCTGCTGGTCCGTCTATTATTACAAGAACTTGTTCTTTGCCATGTGCTTCTCTTGAGATTACTTTTAGGTATGAATTAGCTGACTGGTATATCTGCATGGCTCCAAATGGCGGCAGGTTTCTTGTCTCTACCCAGCTCAGTCCTGTCCTATCAAGCCTGTCTCTTAATTTTTTGTCAGGCCCTGAAAAAAGCGGAGTGGCTATCTCTCCTTCCTTCAGTTCTTTCTCAAATAAAAGGCTCTCAACACCTTGTATGTCTGGTATGTTGTGGATTGTTAAGTTATATAGTGCCTCGCGCTGTTTCATGTAGGGTATCTCATATCCTGCTCTTCTCAGCACTCTTGTCAGGTTTCCTCCTGATCTTGAGCCCCACCCAAGTTCTTTTATGATTTCAGCTACTGATTTGCCTTCTTTCCATAGACCTAGTATTATCTTCTCGTTCTCCTCACTTGCAAAAGCCATGTGTTTTTCTAGGCTTTTTTAGTATATAAAGATTAGTCTTTTTTGAACATTTTTGGGAGGAGAATCACTAATACCAGGAAGAATGCGAATTTTAGTAAAGGTTCTGCAAGGTC
>JAHWHC010000063.1 GCA_019323555.1 Candidatus Woesearchaeota archaeon | reverse complement strand
TTGTCTTCTTGAGCCAACCTGCACTTACGGGAATCTTGATTATTTTCATCTTACATCTCTTCAGGAGCATCAATGCCCAGCAGATTCAAACCATTCTTTATGACCTGTCTTGCAGAATCAATCAACAGCAACCTTGCTTTAGCCAGTTCTTCGTCTTCTTCTTTAAGGCAGTGGCATGCGTGATAGAATTCATTGAAAGCTCTTCCTACTGTGAGAAGATATTGCGCAATGATGTGAGGCCTTAGTGATACACAGGCATCTGCAATTTTTGCAGGGAATTCTGACAGAGTCTGTATCAAAGCAATCTCTGACGGATCGCAAAGCAAATTATATTTAATTTTAATGTCAGGAACCATCTTCTTTTCCTTTGCTTTTCTCAAGACAGAGCAGGCTCTTGCGTGAGTGTACTGCAGGTAAGGGCCAGTATCTCCCTCAAAAGAGATGCTCTCTTCTGGCTGAAAAGTCATGTCCTTGATTGCATCAATCTTCAAAAGATAAAACTTGATTGCACCCAAGCCAACCATTGTGCCTCTCTCATGAACAGTCTCTTCCTCAAGATCCTTGTGCCTTTTTGTAATCTCTTCTCTTGCAAGATCCTCCATCTCAAGCATCAAGTCATCTGCATCAACAACAGTCCCTTCCCTTGATTTCATCTTGCCTTCTGGCAAGAGAACCATGCCATAAGCAAAATGGTAACAACCATCTGCCCAGGGGAACTTTAATTTTTTAAGAAGCGTAAATAAAACCTGGAAGTGATAATTCTGCTCTGTAGCAACAACATAAATAGACTTGTCAAAATTAAAATCATTGTGCTTTAACTGCGCGAGATACAAGTCTTGTGTTACATAAACACTTGTGCCGTCTGCACGCATCAAGACTTTCTCCCCTAATCCTTGCTTGCT
Organism: Candidatus Woesearchaeota archaeon; assembly: GCA_019323555.1. GTDB lineage: Archaea > Nanobdellota > Nanobdellia > Woesearchaeales > ARS49 > WJJT01. Next base: position 2,448 of record JAHWHC010000063.1, on the reverse strand, counting down.
TAAATCAACAAAGATGGCGCCATCATCTCTTTCCTTGAACACTCCTTTGTCTACCCCATCCATGACAATCTCCTTGCCCTGCTGGTAAGTGTTGCTCTCAAAATATTCCTTATCAAACTTAGGAAGTCCAAAATGCTTGTAAGTCTCCTTGAAACCCTTGAAAGCCCAGGTGTTCATCTTTTTCCATAAAGCTCTTACCTCTTTATCATCTGCCTCCCACTTCCTGAGCATCTCCTGCGCCTCTTCCTCTAATTTAGGATCTTCTTTGGCTTTTTGGCAGAACAAAACATAATAATCGCCGACAAAATGATCTGGCTTTCTCTTTTCTTTTTCAGGAGTTTTATTTTCCCCCCATTTTTGGTAAGCAAGCATGCTCTTGCAGACATGGATTCCCCTGTCGTTATTCAGGTTGACTCTCTTTACCTTGCAACCCTGACTCTCAAGAATATTTGCCATGCTGACACCAAGAGCCATGTTTCTCATATGACCCAGGTGCAAAGGCTTGTTGGTGTTAGGGGCAGGATACTCCACCACAACAACCTCTTTCTTGCCAATATCAGAATGCCCGTACTTGTCTTTTTTCTTTGCAATATCCTGAATAGTATTCTCTGCAAGCTTTGCCTTGTTGATGAAGAAATTAACATAAGGGCCTGTTGCCTTGACTTCCTTGATGAAATCATCTGGCTTTATTTTCTCAGCAAGCTCTTTAGCAATATCCACAGGACTCTTTTTCTGCTCTTTAGAAAAAGCAAAACAAGCAAGAGCAAAGTCCCCTAGCTTTGGATCAGGAGGCACCTCTAGAGATACCTCTTTTGCCTTTAATATTTTTTTCAATAGTTCTTTGATGTGGTTCTGGAACATAACAATAGAAAAACTAGTTCGGTTATTTAAAAGTTTTTACTTTAAAGCTGAACTTTCCATCTTTTTCAGAAGCTTGTCCATGCCTACAAACAAGTTGTATTCACTAACCTCTGAATTAAACTGCTGCCCTTCCTTGACCAGCATGCCATTAAGCTCAAACTGGCTGTTGCCGACTTTCTTCATCCTAATGGTCAGCTTGTCTATGCCATTAAGCCTATCAGAGAACTTTCTTGCATAACTGCCTATGACTTTCTTCAAGATAATCATAGAGCCGCCATCAAGCTCCCTAAAACCCACAAGCTCGATATTGCCCCCGAGCTGCTGGATTTCTTCCATATGTTTTTTCCTCCTGTTTAACTTTATTAACCTTTTGACCTATTATTGAAATGTTCAATGCCTTTCAGAAACTTGCTTATGTTAGCATCATAAAAAAAGTCTCTAGAAGGCCGCGTCCACAACTCCTTAATCATTGGGTTAAAATTTGCACCCTCCTTGCTTGTCAGGTGCTGCATCATCCTTGCAAAAGAGACATCCTTATGCTCCAGGCAGGTATAAAATGCAACGACAATAGACTGCGAAGGGTTTATTTTCATGACAACTGCAGCATGATTAGATGCAGCCAGTGTATCCTGAATATGCTTTGTCAATGACTCGCCATGCATGGCCGGCGGGTAGGAGATCTCATAAACAGTCATTATCTCCAAGCCAAGTGCTTCTGGCACCATTGCTGCATTAAGCGCGATTGCATGTGCTCCAAGAAATTTATTGACAATACTCCTCACAGTAGGCTTGCTGAGGCCTGTTTTCTCAGCTAATGAAGGAATATCTATCTTGACACAACCGCCTATATTATCTAGAATTTTTTTCTCATTACTGCTTAAACCATTACTTTCCATATGATAAATTTTCCCCTGTTTTTATTTGGAAAACCCCTGTTAAAAACTAGAATAATCTTGAAATATAAAAGTTTTTCCTTAAAATACCTTTCTAAATGGAAAATTGGGCAGGTTAATTACTTGAAAGTAATATCAAAAGCATAACTTTATAAATAATGCAGTTCTATTCAGGGCAATGGGGGATGAATTAGTTAAATGCCAAAAATGCGGAATAGCGATACAGAGTTATTCTCCAATGCGAAAATGGTGCATTGAGTGCAGGCACAGGATCAGCCTGGAGCAGGCTAAAGAAAGAAAACTTGCCAGAAAAAAGGCACAGAACCTTTAAATACAAGCAAACTTAGCTTTTTCTTATGACCACAAACATATGCATAAAGACATATGGCTGCAGTGCAAACTTTGCAGAGGCAGAGATGATGAAAGGGCTTCTTGCAGAGGCAGACTTCAAGATAGTTGATGATGTAAAAGAGGCATTCATGGTCATACTGAATGTATGTACTGTCAAAGGGGATGATTCTGCACTAAAAGAAATAAGAAAAATAAAAGAGGAGCACCCCTACAAAAAAATAATAATTTCTGGATGCATACCAAAACACCTTGTTGAACCAATAAGAGCGCTTGTTCCAGAAGCATCTCTTGTAAACACACACAATATCGGCAAGATAGTCTCTGTTGTGGAAGAGACAATACA
>JAHWHC010000008.1 GCA_019323555.1 Candidatus Woesearchaeota archaeon | reverse complement strand
ACTGATCTTTACCAACCCGCTTGATTTCTTTCAGTCCTGCTTCTATGTCAGCGAAGTTGTGGATAGATGTGACTGCAATAACTATATCAAATTCATGGTCTTTGAATGGCATTGATTCTGCTTTTGCCTTGATAGTTTTGAAAGGGGCTTGTTTTAGAAGTTTTTCAGCAGGATCAATTCCAGTTATATTGCAGTTAAAAACTTTTGCTGAGAGTCCTGTGCCGCAGCCGACGTCTAATAGTTTTGTATCTTTTGTTACTTTTATTTCATCAGCTATTATCCGGAGTTTTTTTAATTGTTCTTCTCCATGAAGCTCATTATAGCCTTCTGCTGTTTCGTCGTAATAATTCATAATCTTTATTAAGCGAATGCTCTTTTTAAGGGTTATGGAAGTTCAGGATAAATTACAGGAATTGACTGGAAAGAAGAAAATTAAATTAGTTGAGTCAGGAGACCATGCGATACTTTATGCTCTTAAGTTTTGCAAGAATCTTGGGAAGGAAAAAGTCCTGATACAGGACCAGGGAGGATGGCTGACTTACAGAGATTATCCTAAGAAAGCAGGCCTAGAAAAAGTTGAACTGAAGACAGATTATGGAATACTTGATTTTTCTGATTTGAAAGCAAAAGCAGACGAGAAATCTGTATTGTTGATTAATTCACTGAATGGATACTTTTCAGAGCAGCCAATGGAAGTTATCTCAGAGATTTGTGCTGAACGAAAATGTTTATTGATAAATGATGCAAGCGGGAGCATTGGAACAGAACTGGCTAAAGTCGGCGATATAATAATCGGAAGCTTTGGAAAAGACAAGCCAATCAATCTGCATTACGGCGGATTCATTGCTTATGATGAAGGAGCGTTTGAAGGAGAGTTTGATGATTCTAAATTAAAAGCGCTTAGTGAGGAGCTGGATAAATTATTTGCAAAACTACTTGCATGGGAGACAAAAAATATCCAGATAAAAGAGGATCTAAAAGACTTTGATATTGTTCATCGCGATAGCAAAGGAATAAATGTTGTTGTTAAATTTTCAAGTGAAGAAGAGAAAGAGAAAATACTTGCGTACTGCAAAGAGCACAATTTGCCTTATACAATCTGTCCAAGATATATCCGGGTCAATTGTGATGCTGTTTCTATTGAAGTGAAGAGAACATAAAACTTTATAATGTTTCAAGACTTACTTCTATAATGCAATGGAAGAACCATGGGGCTTTTTTGCATGGGAAGATATCTACGAAGAACATAAGTATTTTGTACAGCAGACCCTTGGAGAAGAGCCAAAAGCCAGGCAAGTCATGAATTTTCTTGTCTCAAGTGTGAGCTGCAAAGCAGCAAACAGGGTTGAGGAACACTGCTTGAGCAGGCTAAAGCAAATAATCGATGAATTCAAAGAAAAAAATCCAGGCAAAGAGCCTGATGAATGTGACTGGCTTGATTTTGTTTTTCATTACAATGAAATAGAACCCCTGCGCGAGAGAATGCTTCAAGATGATTTTCTAAAAACAGAACTTAAGGAGCTGCTTGAGTATGTTGTTGATTTTGTTTCAATAGCAGTTGTAAAAGAGTACAATGCGCTGCTCAATACAAGAACAAAAGCAACCTGGAACTGGTAGTTTGCAAAACTTTAAAAACAATTTACATTTTCTTTTGCTTGGGAGTGGGGATTTTGTCATTACAGAGAACAATCAAAAAAGAATTTTTGCAAATTGAGAAATGTCCCTATAGCGGGCACTATGTAAACATGAAGGTTTCTCCAGCAGAACCAGACACAGGAATAGTATTCCAGGTTCAGCGTGGAGAGGTAAAAGCAGATTACAGAAGAGCCCAGGCCTGCAGGAGATCTATCTTGCTAAGGCAGGGCAGCGCAAAAGTACTGACCCCTGAGCATCTTCTTGCAATATTCTATGCAAATGGAATTGATAATGCAAGAATAGCGCTCAGAAGACTTGCACCAATAGGGAAAACACACCCTTCTTATCTTTTAACATACTATTCAAGAGAGCTTTTTGCAGCAGAGGGAATGAATGAACCAGAAGTTGTGCCAATAATCGGCACAGCAGAAAATAGACTATGCGAAAGAATTGCAAGCAATGGCACCATAGAGCAGGACAAGGAAAGAAGAACCCTGCGATTAGAGAAACCTTTTGAGACAGAGAAAATATCCTTTTACCCAATTGACAGTGATGCTGTTGTGATGCGGGTAACTACAGATTATCCTGCATCAATCGGCGAACAAACAGAAGAGCTTACAATAACGCCTGAAACTTTTCGTAATGAAATAGCAGGAGCAAGGCCATACGGCATGCACATAGACAAATATCTGTTTTTTTTGCCTAAAAGATACCAGATGACTGCAGCAAAATTCTTTGCAAGCCTTTTAAACCCTACACTGGGTATAGGACATGGTTTTGATGAAACAAATGTGTTTCTGCCTACAAAAACAGCAGAAGAGTGGCGTGCACAAGAAAGATATTCCGGAGAGGTTGCAAGACACACAATGACAGATAAATTAGCTATTCTTGCACTGTTAGCGGGCAGATTAGCGGGAGTTAAAATGGTAGTCAGGCCAAGAAGTAATCATGAAAATGATCTTGCTGTGTTGTCAGGACTGGCAAAAAGATTACAGCCCTATAAATCATCCAGCCTTACAACACCGCCGGCGAGCTCAGAAAAACCTTCAATTCTTTCAAGTAACGCGGCATATACGTCATAATTAGATTCTTCTTCCCAAAGTTTTGGATGAAAACATACTTTTCATTAACTTTAAAAACCATCTGCTTTCTTTTTAGATAAAATGGTATATGGATTTCATGATACAAGGAGAACTCCTGATAAAATACATCGTTCATTCAAAGGTAAACAAAAAGACAGAGGTCTTTTTGGCAGCAATGGCGATGCTACGCTAAGAGGCTGGGTTGGCCTGATACAAGACCAGGAAGGATTCACAGGAGAGGTAAGCATAATCGGAGATCCAGCACAGCAAGGAAAATATGTAGGCAATGGGAGAAGCTTCTTATTCTATCAGTCAAGGGCGCTTAATTGGGTAATTCCAGTAGAGATCCAAACACCTCTTGATGCTGGAATGGCGATCCTGTATGGAAAAAAGAGAATGGTGCCAAGACCAACGCAGGTATCTACTGGCGCACCATGCATTCTAGAAGACGAGATGTTGCACCTGCCTGAATTATCAACAAAAGAACAAAAGGTATTAGACAGAATAGTAAACAGCGTAAGAGGAGGCTTATCTAATCTAATTCTAAGAAGAGTTGATAGGAAAGAAGGCGGTATTGAAGAAAGGTTCACCCCAGAATTACAGGAAATAATGCAACAAGGCTATTTCTGCGGGCAAGTTGAAATACGGTTCTAGAAACAAAACCCTTAAATATTCCAAATAAAAACTAGTTTTCAGAGGTGATACTTACATGACTTTACGATTCCCAGATTCTATGGATGAATGTGTTTATTTTACTAGAAGAAATATTGACAAAGGCAATGTTGTTGCCTGGGTATTCAAGGAAAAATGCCCTAAATGCGGAAAAGCAATGATGGGCAAGCCAAAAGATGAGAAAACAGGCAAAACAAAGATAAGAGCAAAAGAATATGTCTGCCCAGCATGCGGCCACACTGTTGAAAAAGGGGCATATGAAGACACACTCACGGTAAGCATCCAGTATACCTGCCCGCACTGCGGAAACAAAGGAGAGGCGCAGGAATCCTTCAAAAGAAAAAAAGTGCAGGTATTTGATGAAGAAGAACAGAAGAAAAAATCAATAGATGCAGTAAAGTTTAAATGCAACAAGTGCGAAAAAGATATATTAATCACAAAAAAGATGAAGTAAAATGTTTGATGCAAGAAAAATACTGATAATATTCGTGATAGGAATCTTATACGCGATATTCTCTTACAGCCTTGTTGATGCAATACATCCTGGACCAGAATATGAGGATTACTGTGATAGGATGATGAAGCCGATGCCGATGCGGGCGCCAGGAGCAGAACCAATAAACTGCCCTGTGATTGAAGAGCCAGAATGCGGGATAGGCGGAAGCTATTTTTATGAATATGATGAAAAAGGATGTCCCAAGACAATAACCTGCGACTACTGCCAACTAGAGTATGATGCTGCAAATGAGAAATACAGCTTATTCATGTTCGTGATAATGTCTGTGCTTGGGCTGATAGCAATAGGATTAGGCTTGTGGCTGCCACAGAAACAACACCCGCTTAATGAATGGGTCGCAACAGGATTCATGCTAGGCGGACTGATCACGCTGTTTATCGGAACAGCAATCTATTACGCAGAAATGGCACGCATAGCAAGGCCGATAGTGATGCTGGCAGAACTAGTGCTTGTTGTGTATCTTGCATATAAGAAGCTGAAAAAGTAATATTTAAATAACCCTGCCCTTTCTTTCAGAGTATGGCTAAGAAGACATTTTACATAACAACAGCAATATTTTATCCAAATGCAAAACCGCACATAGGCCATGCTTATGAGCAGACAATAGCTGATGCTATAGCCAGATGGCACAGGCTTTTGGGAGAGGATGTTTTCTTCTTGACTGGCACAGACGAGCACGGCCAGAAGATCTACAAGACAGCAAAAGAGCACGGCAAAGAGCCGCAAGAATGGGTTGATGAGATGCTGCCTTTCTTTACAGAGCTCTGCAAGAAATTAAACATTTCATATTCCAGATTTATCAGAACAACAGAGCAGGAGCACAAGAAAGTCTGCCAAGAGATATTCCTGAAACTAAAAGCAAGCGGAGACATCTACAAAGATTCTTATGAAGGATTATACTGCACAGGATGTGAAAGATATTACACAGAGAAAGAATTACAGGATGGCGTATGCCCTGTGCACAAGAAAAAACCAGAAACAGTAAAAGAAGAGACCTACTTCTTCAAGATGTCAAAATATCAAGACAAGCTGATAAAACACATTAATCAACATCCTGATTTCATACAACCAGAATCAAGAAGAAATGAAATAATCAACAGATTAAAAGAGCCATTAAGAGATTTAAGTGTCTCAAGGCCAGTAACCTCACTTCCGTGGGGGGTGCCGGTTCCTGGAGATCCGGATCATGTTCTTTATGTGTGGCTGGATGCATTGTTGAACTATATTTCTGGAGTAGATTACCCAGGAGCAAACTTCAAGAAATACTGGCCAGCAAATGTACACATAATAGGAAAAGACATTCTTTGGTTCCACACAGTAATCTGGCCCTGCGAACTAATGTCCGCAGGCATAGACCTGCCAAAAACAGTGCATGCACACGGCTTTGTGAATCTAGGGGGAGAAAAATTATCAAAATCAAGAGGGATAGTTGTTGATCCTGTCAAATTAATAGAAGAATATGGAACAGACCCTGTCAGATATTTTTTCCTGAAAGAGATACCTGCTGGAGAAGATGGAAATTTCTCATATGAAGCATTGGTTGAGAGAAGCAATTCAGACTTAGCAGATGTTTTAGGTAATTTACTGCAGAGAGTAACTGTCCTTACGCAGAAAAACTTTGAAGGAAAAATACCAAAACCAGGAAAACTTGAGAAAATAGATGAAGAACTAATCAAAGAATCAGAGATTTTTGATGAAGTCAATGAATTAATGCAAAAATACGAATGGAACAGGGCAGTTGACAGGATATGGAGCTTTATCAGGGCATGCAACAAGTACATCAATGACACAGAACCCTGGAAACTGAAAGAAGACAAAGAAAGGCTGGGGACAGTGCTTTATGTCCTGACAGAATGCTTACGAATAATATCAATATACATATATCCATTTATTCCAGAAACTGGGGAGAAAACGGCAAAACAGATAGGACAGAAAATTGGAACATTCAAAAATGTTAAGTTTACTAAAACCACAAAAGGAAAAATATCACAACCAGAGATACTATTCAAGAAATTTGAGATAAAAGAAGAAGACCCTTTTGCAAAAGTAAACCTGAAAGTAGCAGAGATCACAGAGATAAAAGAGCACCCAGAAGCAGAAAAACTCTATATCCTGCAGATAAACCTTGGCAAAGAAAGAAGACAGTTAGTTGCAGGACTAAAACCATACTTCAAGGCAGAAGAACTAAAAGGAAAACACATTGTTGTTGTAACTAACCTAAAGCCTGCAAAACTAAAAGGTGTAGAGAGCGCAGGAATGCTATTGGCAGCAGAGCTAAAAAAACAAGTAGCATTAGTTGAAGCGCCGAAAAGCGAACCAGGAGAACAGGTATTTGTTGAGGGAATAGAACCAGGGGAAGGACAGATATCTATCAAAGAATTCCAGCAAGTACAGATGACAACAAAAGACCATAAAGTTACTTACAGGAAACAGAAGCTAAAGACAAAGAAAGAGGAAATACAGGCAAAAATAGGAGACAATGCAAAAGTGTTGTAAAATTATTCTGATAATTCTCATCCCAATACTAGCTTACTTGATGAGTTTCGGGGTTTTAGTGTATGATTCTGACTATTATACCAAATTGACTGATAACTACAGTTCAATAGATGCTGCAGACATGAATAAAGACATGACAGAATATTTTAAGACAGAAACTGTACCTGCTAGTTTTGAGGAGTTTAGCGAAAAAGAACTGGTTCACCTTGAAGATGTAAGAAAAGTGATTAATTATTTGATTGATTTGCTTATGGTCTTGACTGTATTGTTCATTATCCTGCTTAACTTTGCTGAAAACAAGCAGGAGATATTCTTTTATGGCGGAATAATTACTATCGTATTGCCTATCTTGTTCTTTTTGCCATTTGATACACTATTTACACAAATGCATAACATATTCTTTGCAAAAGGAAGCTGGGTGTTTCCAGCAGATGCACTTCTTGTGAACCTTTACCAAGTGGAATTCTTCTATGCATTTGCAAAAGGCATAGTTTTAAGGGGTTTTTGTCTAGGGTTGGTGATAACGGTCCTGTCGAGGAAATAGGAGACACCTATATCTTTCACTACAATAAAATTTATAAATGAGTTTGTTATTTTGGAATAATAACAAATTAAAGTTTAAAGGGGGAAGTTAAAAATGAAAAAAAGTACAATGAAATCAGTGATATTAGCTGTTCTATTAGTCGTAGTAATCGTATCCTTGGTTGGATGCGTGAAGCTGCAGAAAAAAGCATCTGACGATAAGGCGGCAGATGAAAAGAAAGCAGAAGATAAAAAAACAGAGGAAAAGAAAACAGAAGAAAAAACTGCAAGTTCTGTAGAAGATGAGGCTGAAAAGATCTCTAAAGATGTTGAGGAGATTGAAAAACTCACAAACATGACAGATGAAGCAGACAAGATAGAACCAGCACCAGAAGAGACGCCAGCTGATGACGGGCTTCCAGTAAAGAAAGTTGTTGAAGGCGACTTGGTAAGCTTCCCTAATCTAAAAGCAGTCGACCCAGACGGCGACCCAATCACATACACATTCACAGCACCACTTGATGCAACCGGAAGGTGGCAGACAAGAGAGGGCGATGCAGGAACACACGTCATAACGATAACTGCATCTGACGGCAAGAACGAAGTTGCTCAGCAGGTCAAAATAATCGTAGAGACAAAGAACAAAGCCCCTACAATAACACTAAGCTCACCAAAACAAATAACAGTTAATGAAGGAGACACAGTAGAGATCAAGGCAGAGGCAAGAGACCCAGACGAAGACCCAGTAACACTGACTTTCTCCGGCTGGATGGAGGGCCCAACAAGAAAGACCACATATGATGACGCAGGAACACACACAGTAACAATCAAAGCATCTGATGGAACCAAAGAAACCACAGAAACAGTAACAATCACTGTAACCAATGTAAACAGGGCTCCAGAGCTAGGAGACCTCATAGACCTTAAAGTTACAGAAGGGGACGAAGTTAAGGTAGACGCAGAGGCAACAGACCCAGATGGTGATGAAGTGACAATCGCGTTCAGCACACCGCTAGGAGCACAGGACGGAAAATGGACAACAAAACAAGGAGACGCAGGAACATACGAAGTTGAAGTAACTGCAACAGATGGAGAGAAAGAAGCAAAGAAGACATTCAAGATCGTTGTACAGTCCCTGAACAAGGCGCCTGTAATCGACCTAGCATCAACGACAATCAATGTTGATGAAGGCGAGACAGTGATGATTGATGCAGACATAACAGATGAAGAAAACGATGAATTGACAATAACATACTCTGGCTGGATGACATCAGACACGTACCAGACAGACTATGATGACGCAGGAACACACAAAGTGACAATCACTGTGACAGACGGAATAAACACAGTCACAGAAGAAGTGACAGTCATTGTAGCAGACATAAACAGGCCGCCAACATTCGACCCTGGCGCATTTAATTAAATATTTTTTTTCTCTTTTTTTTTAATCTATCTTTTCTAACACAACAATAAATATTAACTAGAGAGGATTCCCTGATAAAATGCTACTTCGGTCTCTAAAACTAAAAAACATCCGCAGTTATCTAGACCAAGAGATACAATTTCCAGAAGGGACTGTCCTGCTTTCAGGAGACATAGGCACTGGAAAATCCACAATTCTATTGGCAGTTGAATTCGCACTGTTCGGGATCCTAAGAGGTGATCTCTCTGGCAATAGCTTACTGCGCAATGGGGAAGAAAAAGGCTCTGTAGAGCTTGAATTTGAGCTAAATGGGCAGAAAATAATCGTGCACAGGAAACTAAAGAGATCCAGCACAGCTGTAGAGCAGGAAGCAGGGTTCATCATCAAGAACAACATGCGTAAAGACGCAACACCACAGGAACTGAAGACAGAAATCCTTGAATTGATAGGGTATCCCAAGAGCATGCTCACAAAAAGCAAAAGCCTGGTTTATAGATATACTGTTTATACGCCCCAGGAAGACATGAAAAGGATTATTCTTGACAGCCAAGAGTCCAGGCTTGACATTCTCAGAAAAGTGTTTGACATTGACAAATACAAGAGAATAAAAGAGAATACCACAGTGTACAGCAAAGGACTGAGAGAGCAGAGCAAGGAGTTTGCAGGAAGGATAGCAGACCTAGAAGAGAAGAAAAAGCAGAAAAAAGAGAAAGAGGAGCAGGCAAGAGATATTATCGCCAGCATAAATGAGCAAAAACCAAAGCTAGACCAGGCAAAAAGAGACCTAGAGTCAAGCAAAAAAACAATATCTGAGACAGAAGAGAAGATACAGACACTGCAGGACCAGAAGAAAAAACTGGAGATTGCAGAAACACAGCTGAAATTAAAAGCAGAACAGAACAGCAGCAATGCGATAGAACTTGGAAAACTAAAACAAGAGATTGCAAAACTAGAGGAGGAACTAGAAGGAAAAGAACTCTCAGACTTTAACCCAAAAATGCAGGAAAAACTAGAGCAGATAAGCAAAATCGAGGGTGAACTGAAAGAAATAAATGAAAAACTCACCTCAATCAAGACAAAAAAACAGATGAGCCAGGAGACAAAAGACAAGATATCCAGCATAAACAACTGCCCAACCTGCCTGCAGGAGGTAAGCGCAATACACAAAACAACAATAACAGAGACAGAGGATTCAAAAATAAAAATATTCAAGGAGCAGATGGAGCAGCACGGCACGCAATTAGCTGCAAAAGAAGAGGACCTGCAGATCCTGAAGCAGGAGGCAGAATTGCTCCGAGAGAAAGAGAAACAGATGTCCCTCATAAAACTAAAACGAGAAAATCTGCAGGAAAAACACCAAAAAGAAAAAAGCCTGCTTGAACAGCAGGAAACAATAAAGAAAGAGATAAGCGAGATAAACCAAAACAAAGCAAAAATAAAAGAAGAGATTGACAAACTGGCAGACGCTGAGAAAGAATTTTCAGAAAACAAGAAAGAATTTGATGCAATAAGCCAAAAAGAGAAAGAACTAGAGATAGAGTACAACAAATTAACAGAGAAAAAAGAATTAATATCTGAAATCATACTTAACCTGGAGAAAGAAGTCAATGAAAAAGAGAGTGCAAAGAAAAAACTCCTGGAACTGCAGAAATTCAACAATTGGTTTGGGGATCATTTCCTGAAATTAGTGGATGTGATAGAGAAACAGGTAATGACGAGGGTGTATGGAGAATTCAATGAATTATTCCAGAGCTGGTTCAATGTACTGGTTGAGGATGAGGCAATACAGGCAAGACTAGATGACAGATTCACCCCCATAGTTCAGCAGAATGGGTATGACATTGAGATCGAGAACCTGAGCGGAGGGGAGAAGACTGCTTGTGCACTTGCTTATCGATTAGCCCTTAATAAAGTGATAAATGACTTGATAACATCTGTGCAGACAAAGCAGTTACTGATACTAGATGAGCCAACAGACGGGTTCAGCACAGAACAATTAGACAAGATACGGGATGTGCTTGAAGAGTTAAATGCCTAACAAGTGATAATAGTGAGCCACGAGCCAAAAATAGAGACTTTTGTGGACCACGTGATACATGT
>JAHWHC010000062.1 GCA_019323555.1 Candidatus Woesearchaeota archaeon | reverse complement strand
GGAATATAGTTTTACAGTTATATTTTAGCTTTACAATTTATTTAAATATAAGCTCTGTTTTCTAAGATATGGAACTGCGCGGAGAAACAGAGGTGTAAAAGGGGTGTGTTCTAAAAGAGGTGAAAGCATGGTTGTAAGCTATAAAGAGGGAAGAAAAAACAGGCCCTTGGGCGACTTTATTGTTCTAACAGAGAGTGAAGAAGAGTATTCAGACGAAGACTTTTTTTCCTGATTTCTATTATTAAGCCTAGAAAAGCTTATATATTATTTACCACCCACAACATATTGGGGGTAGAATGGTAAATAAAGAGGATGTTCTAAATGAGGTCAGAAATCTAGAGTGGCCCATAGAGTTCAAAGAGAAACTGGTAGTAGGAGACATACAAAGCAACGTAGGAATAACAACACTCTGGACCTTCCCAGACATGGTGTATGACACCCTGGAGAAGGAGAAATATGCCTTAATAGGAAACTACTATGACAGACAGAACGGCATATCCCCAATGATACGAAACTGCCTGGCAAATCCAAACTTAAGATATTTGTTCATTCTTGGCTCTGACAAATCAGGCTCAAAAGAGGTGCTCTTGAATTTCTTTGAAAAAGGAGTTGATGAAAACCACAAAATACTTGATACTGAAGTGACTATAGAAAAAGAGATTCCAATAGAAGAATTGAATAAATTAAGGGAGCATGTGAAAGTCTTTGATGTAACAAATGAAGTAACAACAGACATGCTGAATGACTCTGCAAAAATAACTGCTGTGCTGAAACAGAAAATATCAGATCTAGAGCCCCTTGTGCCGTATGACCTGCCAAAAACATTTCCAAAACCCAAGCTACAAGTAGATACCTGGTCATCAGAGGAAGTTGCACTGAGTGCAAGAGGAAAAACAGTAGGAGAAGTGTGGCTTGAGATGATAAATAAAATCAACAGATTCGGAAAAGTCACAAAGATGAAAGTAAAAGACTCTTTTCATGTAAAAGAACTAGTGAATTTCATTGCAGTTGTAGAAGACGAAGACCCAGACAACCCAAAAATGTACCCTTTCTTCAGGTTCAATGAAGAGGAAATAAAGCCATATTACGATGAGATCTGCACTGCGAACATACCAGAAGGAACAGTGTATACCTATGGTTCTCGGTTACGGGCATGGGTCGGGCCAGATAAACAGCGGATAGATCAAGTTCAAGATATAATAGATTATTTGAAACAAGATATCTACAGGGCAAGTGCTGTGGCAATGACCTGGATGGTGGAATTTGAGCTTACCAGAAGACTGCTGAATAAGGACAAAAACAGCCCCTGTGTTGTGCTTGTTCACGCAAGATACCAGGATGGTAAATTACACTTTACAGCATACATCAGAAGCAATGACATGTTCCGAGGATGGCCCTTAAATGCATTTGGCTTAAGAAAACTGCAGCAGATAATTGCACAAGGCCTTGATGTGGAGATGGGGTGCTTGACAACAATAAGCGGAAGCGCACACATCTATGAAGACTGCTGGGAAGATGCCAAAAAAATATCAGAAGAATATCTTAAACAGACAAGATGCAAGTATGACCACAGAGGATATTATATAATTGAAGTAAAAGAGGGAGAGATATTTGTGGACCACTACTCTCCTGAAAGCAAGAGACTGGGGCAATATCACGGCAAAACAGCACTAGAACTGACAGACACACTCGCGCTTCATCACGCAGCATCAGACCCATATCACTACATGTATCTAGGCAGGGAATTACAGAAAGCAGAGTTTGCACTAAAGAACAGACTGGAGTATGTACAAGACAGAGAGTTGAAAAATGCCTGAACCAAAACACAGACCAAGCTGGGATGAATACTTCATGATCCTGGCAAAAGTTGCAGCAACACGCTCAACCTGCTTATCAAGACCAACAGGCGCAGTGATAGTTCTCAACAAACAAGTCCTGGCAACAGGATACAATGGCTCAATGCCAGGAATGCCAAACTGCTCTGATGAAGGCTTATGTTTCAGAAGATGCATGAGTGTCCCAGATGCAGAAAAAAATCACTATGCAAGAAATGTTCATGCAGAGGCAAATGCAATAGCAAGAGCAGCAAGAAAAGGGATACCAATACAGGGAGCAACACTTTATGTTACATTATTTCCCTGCTACACCTGCTTGAAACTGTTGGTTGCAGCAGGAATAAAAGAGTTATTCTATGAACTGGACTATGAAACCTTAAACAAGGAAAGAGACAACCACTGGAGACAGGAAGCTGAAAAAGCAGGACTGAAGATCAAGAAATTAGAGCTGGCTGATACAACTAAAAGAATAGTGATAGAGTATGTGAATTCTATAACATCTGCAAGAAAACTTGAAAGTGAATAAAAATGCTTGAACAACAAGATTATGTAACATTGTTGAATGATGCTCTGCGCAGAAATGAGATGGTAATAATAGCATGCAACTGCAGCATAAGATACTCTGGAAGAGCAGAGAGCCTTCTAGAAGATGGGGACAGGGTGATAATCATAAAAGCAGACAATACCCTGCTTGTGCACCAGCCTTCTGGAAATAATCCCATCAACTACATGAAACAGAATACAACTCATAATCTGGTGCTGACTGACAATAAAATGATCCTGCAATCAAGAAATCTTGCATTAAAAGAAAACATGGACATCACAATCAATAAGATGTATTTCTTTAATTCGCAGAGACTGGAAGATGGAAGATCTATTGTTATATCTGGAACAGAGGCAGACATGGCAAATATGCTTTACAAGAACCCTGAACTGATAGAGAAAGGATTTGTGCCGGTTTCTCAAGAAGAACAGACAAAATACGGATTCATAGACGTCCTTGGGATTGACAAAGACGGAATGCTTACAGTAGTTGAGTGCAAAAGATACTGCGCAGATTTAGGTGCTGTGACACAATTACGAAGATATGTTGAGAGATTAATGGTTTCAAAAGGCATTTCAAAAGTACGCGGGATAATTGCAGCTCCAAAGATAACCCCAAATGCACAAAAGATGCTAGAAGACTGGGGATATTCTTTTGTGTCTGTGAGGCCGCCCAAATATCTTGAGGATTTTAACAAGAAACAGAGCAGATTAGATAATTTTTAGTTCTTCAAAATTAGTCTTAGGGAGATTTAATGCATTCTGGCAATTTATTATTGTCTTGTTGTTGAAATCAAGAATGAGGTAACCTGCATCAAGATATTGCTTATTTTTGAGGAGTTTTTTGAATTCTTCTGGATTGTTTATTGATTTAATTATTTCCCGGTAATGCATTTTAATTTGGTAGAAATCACAGCCTTTAACTATAATTACATTTATTTCTGACATGCAAATATACTTGATTTTATCCTTTATATGATTTGCCTAGAAAAATCCGGAAAAATTACGATATTTTCAGAAGCTTTTCCTTGCTTGTGAGACCGCTCTTTATTTTAACTGGCTTTCCTAATAACTTTGAGAAAAACTTAATGACTTCAATATTTGCCTTGCCTTTTTCTGCCTGAGCTGCAATAGCCACTTTCACAGCTTTTCTAGATTCATCATATCCAAGAATCTCATTCTTCTTGGCATTAGGCTTTACAACAATCTTCAAAGAATTATTTTCAAGGTATTTTTCAAGATTCATGACTGATCTCGCCAGATATGCTTGCAGTTCTCACACTCATAAAAACGAGTAGGGGGCTCATCACCTGCCCTCATCTGCTTTTCCCAAGACCTCGCCTTTGTGTGCTTGCACTTAGGGCACTCTTCCTCAACCTGCGGCCTGGTTTCAATCTTCTCAACAACCTCAACACAGTCATCTTTTGACTTGCATTTCTCAGAAATCACCGTGCCTTTAGCATCTACCTTGTGGCTGCACTTAGGGCAAACCAGGTATGTTTTTCCACTGGTTTTTTTAGGCATCATTATGCCGCCGCATTTTTCACAAAATAACATATTACATCAACCCTATGAACTTAAGCAATCCAACAAAGCCAATCTTGATCCAACCAAGCAAAGGAACCCGCCAAACAGCCTTTCCAATAGCCTGATCTTTTGTTACAAATTTCTCAAAATCTGCAGAGGCACAATTATTATCCCCTTTTGTCTGATAGGTTATCTGCTCTCCTTGCTTTGTAACTGCAATAACCCGGTGGATTATTGGATCAGAACGGCCTTGTGCCATAAATGTCAGTACATCACCAATAGCAATATTCTTTGGGCTATACAAAATCATTATATCTCCCTTATTAAAACCATTAGTGAAAGAAAAATCCAGAAATTCTTCTTTGCCAATGCCTTCCTTTTCAAGAATCATTCCTTGGCTCAGTTTTGTATGGCAATCTGAGTTAGCACAACAGCTAGGACTTGTCCACCATTCATCAAAATCAACAGGGTGTTCCATGCTGCTTGAGACAACAGCAACAATAGGGTGGCTTGTTCCTAAAGCAAAACCAAGACCAGGATAAACCAAGAACTTGATTATGATAAAAGCAAGAAAAACATTAACAATCCAGCTCAACCAGCTGTCTTCTACCCAAATAAAATGCCACACTGCCTTAAGGAACTTCTTTATTTCCATTATTGTATACTGAATGTGGTTTGTTTAAAAAGGTTTCTTTTTGATAAGTTTTATATATGCCGGAAGGCAATATCTTGTTATGGTTGCAAAAATAGAGGAAAAAGGACCCAAGTATTTTGAGGGCAAGCTTCAGATTAGAAATCCGACTCCTGAAGTGATGAACTATATCAGGAAGAAAATAGCACAAGACAAGTATGTCTGGATTGCTAAAGAAGAGAAAGTTAATAATGGCATTGATTTGTGGATGTCCTCAAACAAATTCATGCTGGATCTTGGAAAAAAACTAAAGAAGCGGTTTGCAGGGGTGCTGAAAACAAGCAAAAAACTGCACACACAGCACAAAATGACCAGCAAATTGCTATACCGTGTTACTGTTCTTTTCAGGTGCCTAAAGTTCCAAAAGGGAGATATCATAGAAGTCAGCGGAGAACAGCTAAAAGTAGTGGAAATAGGCACACAGGTACGTGTAAAAAACCTCACTACTGGAAAAAAAGAGCGCTGGAATCCAGAAGTATTAGAAAGACACGTTAAGTAGACCTTTCTTTTTTATATGCCTTTATTATGTTTTTCAGTAAATCCCTGCTTCTCCTTGCCTCCTCAAACCTGCCTTTGTTGACAAAAGCAAAGAGCTTTGTTTCCTGAAATTTTCCAAGGTCCTCTGCATTGACAAAAACAAAGCCTAAATCAAGAAATTTCTTAGGAATGTCTTTTTTATGAATTATAATTTCCACCAAATCCTTTAATTCTGCCAGGGTCTTTTGGCTGAACTCAGCAGGGTCCTCCACAAGCAGAACATCCCCTTTATGAATATTGCCCTGCTTTGCCTGAAACTCAGACCAGCCAAGATTTTTTAGCTTCTTGACAACTAACTTGTTTTTAATCTCAAAAAGCAGGTTATTGAAGCGCTGTATCTCTTTAGCTTTATCTTTAATTTCCTGGTCTTTTTTATTAATCTCCTTGCTCAAGAAGTCAATTTTCCTATTTTTCTGCTTAAGCCGTTCATCAGGCGTTGCTTTAGGAAGCTCCTGCGTTTTCTCTGGCTTTTTTTCAGCTTTCTTCAGTTTATCTGAAAGCAACTTGTTCTGACTTTTCAGAATCTTGTTATCCTGCTCAGCCTTCTTAAGCTCATTATACAATTCAAGAAAATCCTTTTCACTAAGCTTTTTCTGCTCAACAACCTTCTTTACAATCTTAATCTCTGTCTTTTCCGGCTCTGTAAGCAGATCCAGTGCTCCTGAGATACTAATTCCTTTCTTTATAACCAATTCTTTGACTTTATCACTGAATTCTGCCTTTTTCTTGCCTTCAAGGAACTTGTTCACGCGCCTGAATAAACCCTCAACACGATTATAGGCAAAAATAGCAGAAGCAAGAGCATCCATCTCATGATTATTCCTGAAATCACGGCCTTTTGTAAGCTTTCTTTTCTCATCAATCTTTATATCTTCTGAAGGAGAAAACAACTTAGCACCCACTTGTACTGCAAACTTCTCAACAAAGGCAGGAATCTTTGCCTTGTCACACCCAACACATACTGGAATGCCAATAGCGGTAACATTTGCAATAAGCGCATCAACACTCAGTTCTTTAGCAGAATACAGTCCAACAACTTTGCCACTTACATCAAGCAAGGCATAGGCAGTTGTTGTTCCCGGATCAATACCAACAATAAGCAAAGGCTTTTCCTTCATCTTAAGGTGATGATGTTGCCCCTGCCTTTTTTAATCTTTTTTATTTTGCCTTTGTGCTCAAGCTCTGAAACCATCAAAGAAATCTTTGCCTCTGACTGCGGAAAATTCTTTCTAAGATCCTTCTGGGTTGTCCTGCCGCCCTCTT
>JAHWHC010000061.1 GCA_019323555.1 Candidatus Woesearchaeota archaeon | reverse complement strand
TATTAACATCGCCTGAAGCAGGCAGGCTTAAAACAGCCTCTTCCATATCAACAGCATCTGCAGCAAAAACATCTGTCTTTATCTTGGGGTCAATTATCTCGCCGACATCTGCCTTGATCAAAGAACTGTTTGTTCCTTTTATGACGACAGTAGCCTCTTCTTTTGTGATTTGCACGTCTAATAACTCATCATCCCTGTCAATCAAGGAATAATTTCCGTCAGTAACAACCTCTGGAATCTCCTTGCCAAACTCGAAAATCTCAGAAGTTTCCCCGACGTGAAGCTTAAACCTAGGAACAATACCATTGACAAGCGCTATCACAAGCGTCACGTTATCATACGCTTCAGAGATATTGTCGCTGAGAGTATAATCAACATCCCCCTCAATCCAGATGCGCTGCGGTTCAGCAGAATCATGATAAAAAATAAGAGTTAACTGCGAGCCATCTTGCTCGATAGAAGTAAAACGGGTCTCGAAAAGGGGCTCGTCAGTTAACTTCTTTCCATAAAACTTGTCATCATCAGTTATGACCTGCGCTTCATTTGATTCAACGCTCTCGTTTGATTCAATAACATCGACCATGATTGTCTGGTCAGCAAAATCTTGATCATCAGAGGCAATTATCGACATGGACCTTGTCCCTATAAAGCCCGCGTCTGGAGTGATTGAAAGAATATTGTCTGTCACAGCAACAACAAAATTGCTCGGCTGGGTTGCACTGAAAACCAAGGAATCATTATCAGGATCCAAAAAGTAATCATTTAAGTCAAGGACCAAGCTTGAACCGGATTGGATAGTAAAAAAAGTTAATTCAGAGTTCCAGACAGGAGCTAAATTAGATGCATTAGATTCATTTGACTCATTAAGAACAGTCAGGCCAGTCGGCATAATAAGAGGATTAAGCACTGCAATAATAAGTGCGGCAACTACTAGTACTAATATAAATACGTGTTTCTTACCACTCAATCTATCGATCCCCTTTTTTTCCAACCCGTTGAGAATAAATTTATAATTAGTATATATAAATATATCGGTTTTTGTAAAGAGTTTAACCTGCTGCCGCAAAAATAAAAGATAAAAGAAATATCAAAACAAAAAGTTATTCTGCTTTATAGACCAAATCACCTTCTTTAACTTCGTCAGGAGTCTTTATCCCTGCTTCTTCCCCAGGCTTGATCTCCTCGACATCCTTGTGCTCTATCTGCATTGATTCAAGAACCATCTCTACTTTCTTGTCATGGCCTTCAATGCTTATCTTAGTACCTTTTGGTATCAACTCATCTGCCTTGAGCACAGCGACACTGATCTTAGGGAAAAAGTGTGTTATTTTTCCGATAGGTTTTCTTTCTTCTGGCATATAAATCACCCACATCCCAAGAATATGCGATTTTATTTAAATTTTTCGAATCAATAGCTCTTTGCAAAAAGAGCAAAACACTTGGCAGTCTTGCCGCAGTGGGCGCATTTTCCTGAGATTTTTTTAGGCTGGTCAAAAGGGATATTGATGCTTTTTGCCCCTCCAGACTTGTCTTTTATCCAGTCCTCACACTCAGTTTCTTCGCACCAAGGCGCCTTGACCATTTTCTTGTCTTTAATTGCCTTCAAGAAATCATCCCAGGTCTTGACCTCCACTATAGAGGCTTTCAAGGATTTTTTTGCTTTCTCTAGAAGATTTTTTTGAATGTCTTTAAGCATGGCCTTTAATTTTGTATTTATATCTTTGATTGGAACAAATGCTTTTTCTCCGTTATCTCTTCTTACCATCACGACTTGTTTTTTCTCAATGTCTTTAGGCCCTATCTCTATTCTTACTGGAACCCCTTTCATCTCCCAGTCACTGTATTTGTAACCAGGGGTGTATTCATCCCTGTCGTCGAGAATAACGTCAAGGCCTTTTATGCTGTCTGCAACTTTCTTTGCCTCTTTCAAGACAGATTCCTTGTCTTTTGTATATATAGGAACAACAACTGCGTGAGTTGGAGCGACTGCTGGAGGGATGACTAATCCTTTGTCATCGCCGTGGAACATTATCATGACACCAATGCTTCTGGTAGATACTCCCCAGGAGTTCTGCCAGCCGAACTGGTTATTCTCCTTCTTGTCCAAGAACTGGATATTGAATGCTTTTGAGAAATTCTGCCCCAAGAAATGAGAAGTCGCGCCCTGTATAGCCTTTCCAGTCGGAAGAAATGTCTCTATGCTTGTTGTGTAGACTGCGCCTGCAAATTTCTCTTTCTTTGACTTCATGCCCTTAATCATAGGAACTGCATACAGGTCCTCGAATAATTTTCTGTAGAGCTCGAGAATATCCAGAACCTCTGCCTCTGCCTCTTTTTGCTCTGCAAAAACAGTGTGCCCTTCCTGCCACAAGAACTCCCTTGTTCTCAAGAAAGGGATGGGATTATTGAACTCCCACCGCACAACATTCGCCCACTGATTAATTCTCAGAGGAAGATCCCTGTAAGAGCGTATCCATTTAGAGTAAGAATCATACATTATTGTCTCTGAAGTTGGCCTTACTGCAAGTTTTTCTGACAATTCTGTGTCTCCAGAGTGAGTCACCCAGGCAACTTCAGGAGTAAACCCCTCGACATGCTCTTTCTCTTTCATCAAGAATTTCTCTGGAATGAACAAAGGAAAGTAAGCATTCTTTATTCCTCTTTTCTTCAGTTCCTTGTTAAAATATTCTTTTACTTTCTCCCAGATAGCATAAGACCTAGGACGAAAAACAATACAGCCAGAAACATCTGTGTAATCCGCAAGCTCTGACTTCAAGATGACCTGCTGGTACCACTCACTGACATTCTCGTCTTTTTTTGCAGTGATTCCAATGTCTTTCTTTTCTTCTTGCTTGGCCATGATAAAACAGTTTTAATAATTGTTTATAAACTTTACTATTGTCCTCTTCTGCTTGATCTAGAAGCTGCGTTGTAAACATTTTCAATCCTGTCAACAGCCTCAAGCAAAGCACGAAGATTGCATTGGTGTCTTTTAACAAAACCAATCATTTCTTTGATGCCGCCTTCAGCATATTTAAGGTCTATCTCACTAAGCGTAATGTTTCTGCTTTGAGTGTCTCTGCTTTTTTGCCGGATATCACTTCTTAATTGATTAAGATCCCCTTTATATTTATCACTAAAAAGCTCTCTTAATAATTGTTTTTGCGAGTCAATTAAAGTTGTGGCGTATATGACAAGCGTAAAATTTTGCTGTATGTAATCAAAAGTATTCTTAAGATAAAGTGCATCATCCTGCACTTGGTCAAGAACAGACTGTGCTTGACCTGTGATTGACTCTAACTTTCCAGAATATAGTGTCCTAAGCTCTTCAAGTTGTTTCTTTGCTTCAGCCAGTTGCGAACTTAATGCTGTATGCAGTGTATTACTTAAGTGTGTGCGGGTTTCTCGAACAAGATCTCCCAGCTCTTCTTTGTTAAATGCATGTTCTTCCCTGGCAGCCTGCACTGCTGTTTGCATTTCAGACTTAACTGTTGCAGTGGCTTGCTCAACTGCTTTTGCCATGTATTCCTCGAGCCTGACATTGATGTTTGCTGCAGCTTCTTCTGCACGCACCACAATCTCTGTCATCTCCTTAATCCTGTCAGCGATACTTGCCGCTTCTTGCTTAGTCTCTTCTGCAGCAGCTTTAAGTCTCTTGGAATCTTTCTTAATCGCATCTGCTGATTCAATTGCGTTTTTGCTTTTTGACTGGTATCTGTCAACCTTATCACTTAATGTGTTTACCTTAGTCTCAAGACCTTTTTTCCTCCTATCAAAAAGCTCTGTGATTTCTTTTTGGCCAGCGCAAACTAGCTCTTTTTTCTTTTCTTCTAGTTCCGTAAGAATTTCTGAAAGTATTTCTTTCTTGAGCGCTTGTTTGCGTTCTTCACTCTTCCGCTGAAAATAACTTATAGGCCACATATCCACTTACACAGCATATAGCTAATGCGGAGTTTTTATAAAGTTTTGGCAAAAATAAGAAAATATGGGGATACCCGGATTTGAACCGGGGTCATCTGGTTTTTTTCTGCGAGAGCAGAACTCTTGCAAGCCCAAACCAGAAAGGATGGTCCAAGCTACCCCATATCCCCATGGAGTTAAGAGGAAGATATTGCGTTCTGTTTATAAAGTTTTTCACTTGCCTTTCTTTAATCTCTTGATCTCTGCCTTTTGCCTTTTCTTCTCAAGCTTGGATAATTTCTTAGAAGGTGTTTCTTGATGCTTAGCTGTGTTTACAGGAGCGGTTTTTGCTTTTCTTTTCTTCCACCAGTCAAGAATGTGCAGGGTCAATGACTTGCCAAACTGTCCTATGATTCCCGCTATGAATACTATAATTACCCATTTGATTACTGTTAATGTGATTTCGTTGTTGATTTCCATTTTTTATAATAAGTAAGTGGGCCTGCAGGGAAATTCGACTAGCGGTGAAATCCTTGTTGACTTCGCCGCCAAGTATTCGAACCCTGATCAACTGGTATCTTCTCTTTCGAGCCGAAGCCAGCCGCACTTTTTGGCCTGCATCATGAATTTGATGCAAGTATCCAGGTTATGCTACAGGCCCTGAATTTAGGAAAAAACAGCATTTACAGACGATAAAGTCTTGTTTTTGCTATTATTTCATTATACAAATAAGTATACACTTATATAAAACTACCGCAAAAACACGAAAAGTTTATATATAAGAAAAGCAGAATTTAATAAAATTAAGATAAAACCCTAAAATTGAGGCAGCACAAAACAGAGTTTGCGGGTCTCAATTAAAAATTGAGGTGAAACTAATGGAAAAAAAAGAGCTAAGCTTGATAATTCTAGGAATAGTTGCTGTAATAGCAGTTGTTGGACTAGTGCTTTTATTCAAGACTGCAATGTCAGGAGCAGCTACACAAATACCTTATCAGTTCCCGCAAGCAGGAACATACTCTAACGTGGCAGAAAATCCCTGGCCATATGCTTCTGGAACCCCAAAAGGAGGAAACCCTGTATTACAAACACCAGGAATACCAGCAGGAATCCCTGTAGAGCAAGGACAAGACATATTTACTGACAAATACGGTACTGACGCAGGCGCAGGAATATATTACCCAGACTGGAACAGAAAAAGCCAGCCTGAACTAACAGATGTTGCTGAAAAAGATGTCTGCAATGCACTAGCAAGACTAGGAGAGGTTCCAATCACACACACATATGGAGCATCATGGACCATGCTAAAAAACGGAGTTGTATCTGAAAGCAACTGTGTACAGAGCCCAAGATTGAATACACCAGGCAGCACAGGAACTCCATTATGCTGCACACCACCAGGTGCACAGGTAAGATAAAAAGAGGTTGAAAAAGATGGATGAAAGAAAAATATCCCTTTGGGTACTAGGAATAATAGTTGTCCTAGGACTTGTCGGATTGTTTTTCCTGTTCAAATCAGCAAAAACAGGAGCAGGATTCATATCTCACACAGAGTACCCTGCATTTGGCGGACAATCTGGAGCTTACTCTAATGTAAACCCATTCCCATACTACAGATCCACTTATGGCGCAGACATGCCAACAGAACTTCCAGGATACCAGACAAGAATGCCATACCAGCAAGACTGGGCTTGGAGAAGAGATCCTAGCAACACATATGGAGCAAAAAAAGGAAGATGTGCAATACTAGCTACACCTGAAATAGCACAGGTTCCTGCAGGATACACTTCAGACGCAACCTGGAACCAGGCGCAGAGCATATACGGACTGAACAATTGCATAAAAGACGAGAATGCGCTGAGCGGATACTGCTGTAAAAGGACACAAAGTTATTAGAGGATAAAAAATGGCCAAGACAGAAACAAAATTAGTGATTTTAGGAATTGTTGCTGTATTAGCAATTGTAATTCTTGTTTTTTTATTTAAGATTGTGATGTCAGGAGCTGCAGTGAACAAAGCGCCATATTATCCATTCCCAAACACACCATATGGAAATCCTAATGCAAACGCATTCCCTTATCAAGCAGGATCAATGTCCATGCCAACACAGACATACGGAGCAGAAAAAGGGGTTTGCGAGATATTAGCAACACCACAAATAAACAAAGTAAATCCAGGATACATACTGGATGCAAATTATCAAGAGATGCTCGCATTTCAAAGCAGGGGAGCAAAGTGCTTATTTGTAAAAGACTCTGACAGCGGATACTGCTGCACACTACCCCCTGAATAAATAAGAGGTGAAAACCAATGGAAAAAAGTGAAACCACTTTGATAATATTAGGAATCGTGGCAGTAATTGCTGTAGTTGGTTTAATTCTGCTGTTCAAGCAAGCAATGGCAGGAGCAACTGTAACTTCAACAAACTACTACCAAGACCCGTATATGAAACCAATACCTGCAATGAATGTTTATGCACAGCAGCAAGCATGCAAGACATTAGGAGCACAGCATATTGTTCCTGCACTAGCAGTAATGCCTGCAACAGCAAACCAAGTAGCAGGATACGGCGCAGACAACTGCTTTAAATCACCTGCAGGATCACCTGTAGAGTACTGCTGTGTACAGCCAAGACCAAACTAAAAAGAGGTTATGTAAATGGCAAAAGACCACACTCTGATTGTTTTAGGAGTGGCAGCGGTAATAGCAATTATTTGTTTGGTGTTCTTATTCCAGAAAGCAATGACAGGAGGAGTGGTACACTCCTTCCCACAAGCTTACTATGTGAAGACAATCCCTAAAGCTGTACAAGAATTTCCGCAACCTGTAATGTATGACCCTATGCTTACATATGCAGATTCTCTATTATGCGATGAACAAGCAAGACTAGGAACTGTCATAAAAGGCTTTACCTGGGAAGCTTCAACACCGCAGCAGAGAGCGATGCGGGAGCAAGGAACAACTAAAGTTGTTTGTATGGATGCACCAAGACAGATAGCAAACAAAGTATTTGCTTGCTGCCAACCACCATTACCACAATAAAAAAATGGAAAAAAAAGACAGCAATGTAGTAATATTAGGAGTAATTGCGGTAATCGCAATAGTTATACTTGTACTTTTATTCAAGCAAGCCATGACAGGAGGCTATGTTTATACAGATAAATTACAGATAGTTCCATCGCTAGACATGCCCCCAACACCAGGAATTTCTCCAGACATTGCAACAAGAGACGACAGGTATGCTAAAAGAACAATATACTGGGAAGAGGGCAACAGGGCATATACTATCCCTGGAGAATTGATAAGTGTCCAGGATGTGCCAACACAAAAATACCCAGTAGTCTATGAACAGCCTGCATTTGTTCAATATGATATTGTTGAGAGCCCAGCAGGCAAATCATACAGATTAGGATAAAAAAAGGTAAATCTGAACTTCGTTCAGAAGACCTTTTAACAAGTTAAAAGGTGATAAATCATGGAAGAGAAAAACATTGCATTATGCATTCTGGGAGTAATAGCAGTAATCGCAATAGTCGGCTTAATACTGTTATTCACCGCAGAACAAGCAGGAGCAAAACAAACCTTAGAATACCCTGGAGGAGTCGCTTATACAGCAACAGTCTATGAAAAGCCGTCAGTCGGCACAGGAGTAGGCTGGAAATACTATGATTCACCAGAAGATCCAGTTGTAGAACCTGCAAATATCCCATATCAGCCTGCAAACTGGAAGGTAGTTGAAGGACAAAGATAAGTAATATTTCAAAAATAGGTGAAAAATGGAAGAAAAAAACATAGCGCTATGCATTCTGGGAGTAATAGCAGTAATCGCAATAGTAGGCCTGATACTGATGTTTTCAGCACAAAAAGAAGGTGCATCAGTAGCAGCAAAACAGTTCACAGAGTATTCAGGAGGAGTTGTACGCCCTGTAAAAGAACAGCCCTCATATACTAAGCCGGTCTGGCAATATTCTGAATCCTCAGGGGAACCAGTAGTAGAACCTGCTAAACTGCCATATCCTCCATTTGCAAAAACAGTAGAGTAAAAATGGAATACAAACAAGCATTAATGATTATGTTAGCAATAATTGCTGTAGTAGCATTAGTAGGAATCATCCTGAACATGGCAATGGGTGATACTGGTGCATATGTATACCGGCACACGCCTCGGCCAAGACCAGGAGACTGGGATTATGCGTCCCAATCAAAGCCATACTCTAATGGCCAGAGAATGCCAGTGCAGCAAGACACTTTCATAATACCACAAAACAACTAAGAGAGGTTGATATCCAATGGAAGAAAGAAAAATTGCATTATGGGTACTTGGAATAATAGTTGTTATTGCAATAGTAGGACTGTTTTTCTTATTTAAAGCAGAGAAAACAGGCGGAGCAATAGCAGCAGCAAACCGCAATTCCATGATACCATACCCAGGAGGAGTCTATCATCCTACTGCAGTCACATACGCAAACACTGCTGGAAAAGTAGCGCCATATGCAAGGGCAGCAACTCCCACTATGACCGTGCCTACTGTAGAATCACCAGGATTTGTGACTACAAAAAAAGACCCTATGCGTTTACCAATGTATCTGAAAGGCAAATGCACAACATTAGCGCAATACGGCGTAATAGATTCAGAATACACAAGAGATGCGACAATGCAGCAGAGCAGATTCCAGGAGTGCATACAAGTAGAGGACTCAAAATCAGGATTCTGCTGTAAACAAAACGGATATATCTACTAAAAAAATGGAAGAAAGAAAACTAGCGCTTTGGGTACTGGGCATTATTGTAGTAATCGCAATAATAGGCTTGGTATTGGTGTTTAAAGCACAAAAAACAGGACAAGCAGTGGCATCAGACATAGTGTATTCTCCAGGCTCTGTAACATATTCCAACAAAGTGGGAGATCCATTCCCCTACACAAGGCAGATAAACAAGGTTCAGGAGAACCCTGCAGCTTACGGCGTTCAAACAGAACAGCAGATACCAGACCTCGGCGGGGCAAGCAGATACTTCGGAGGAACACAAAATCCAGGAGCAGAGATGGCAGTGAGCAAAGGATTCATCTATGCAAGAGATCCTGAAAAGAAGATACACCAAGTGCTTACATCCTGTGCAGGACAAGCCAATATAGGAGTGATACCGCAAGGCTACACAAGAGCTGCGTCAGTGCAGCTAGCACAGTCACTTGGACTGAACAACTGCGTAAGAGCACCAGACCAGATATCTAATTTTGCATTTTGCTGCAAAGAACCAGGAATGCTCTCTAGATATGGATAATTCTTTTTTTTAATTATTTTTATTAAGAAATAGGAAAAATAAAAAGAAATTATTTCTTTCCTAGCGTGATTTCAACAGTGCTCACACGCACCTGTCTTCCTTCCTTGTTCTCAAACTCCTCTGAGTCAATCCTTATATCTCTCACACTAACTGCGCCGTCTAGAAATCTCTTTGCTGCCACTTCTGCAACATCAACTGCGCGAGAAATAAACTTTCCTCTTGCCTTTACAACCACAGACTCTGCTCCTTTTGTTGTGAACTGCATCACAACACCGGTCACATAGTTCATAAATGGCTTTGCCCCAATAAAAATCGAGTTGTCATCTGCCATTTCTCATCCCCCCGTTGTTTTTAGTATTCTTCTTTTCTTTTCAGTAATCGTGTAACGTATCCTGCTATGCAGTTTCTGATCTTCTTGCTAGGGCCTTTCAGGAATTGCTCTACTAATTTCTTATTTTCACCAAAATCTGGCTTAAATTCGTCGCCATGCTCTTTCATGAGCTGAAAGGTCAGTCTCTTTATCAGTTTAGTCTTAATTCTCCCCATAACAGTAGCAAGTGATGTATGGATATATAAAGTTTTCTATTCAGAAAGTGGTATTTAGAGCTTATCCAGCTCTTTTAAGAGGCCTTTAGTGGTCTCTGGGAGTGGTTCTGGCTTTTTGGGAGCCTTTTTAGCAGGGGCTTTCTTAGGCTTGAAATCCTCCTCTTTCATTCTCGGACCTTTTGGGGTGATTGCACGCTTTCTCAAGAACCTTGAAAGAAAGAACAGATATGCAATAGCAGCAATGACCACCAGTGCTAACGCGCCTCTCAAGAGATTTCTAGATATATTCCACTCAAATTCAGGGCTCTCCACAATAGTAGTAGGCTTGAATTCTTCTTGCGTGATTTCCTCAATATCCATCTTTTCAATAACAGCAGCAGGTTTTTCGATTTTTTCTTCTTTGCAAGGCAGGGATTCATGAGGCTTGTTTTTTTCTGTACCGCAAGTATTTAGATCAATACAGGCTCTTGATTGCTCCCCGAATTTACATTCCCCCCATGGCTCGCAGAACCAGGATTCAATACAGCCAGCCCCTTCAGCCTCCTGCAATTGCTGCCAGTTCCTTGCAGCACTGCCGCCGCCACCGCCTCCTGAAGGCCTTGGTGGTGGAGGAGGAGGTGGAGGGGGAGGGGGCGCACCCCCGATAGTCACATTAATTCTTGTTGAATTCAAATCGCCATTTGCATTATCATAAGTACAGAAAAACTCCCAAGTAGTTCCAGGAGTGCCATTAGTAGTGACTGTCCAAGTGGTGTCGCAATAATTTCCAGGAAGCGTGCTGTTCAAACAAGATTGATTTGAAGAATATCTTGGATTCTGGCTTATTGTAAAGAATGGAGAACCAGAATTCATAGGGATTGCGCCTTTATTTCCTCCTGAAAAACTCAAGCTTCGGGAAGCTGTTGAGCCGTTTGTATCATTTGCATGCACTGTACAAGTATATGTTCCCATAGAACTCACTGTGAAGTTCTGAGAATTATAGATTGTTCCGACATTTGTCGCGCTTAGGCGAGTGCTTGATCCATTAGGGTGTGTTAAATTAAAATAAACAGTGTCCCTTGTCCCGTTAAAGGTTATATTAGCAGAACAATAAGCACTCAAAGGAACCAGCACAGGAGATGGAACAGTAGTTATAGAATGTATTGTTATTCTTCCTGGAGCAATTACACCACAAGAATTGTTAAAGAGCCGAACCATTCCTAGTGAATATGTATTATCCATCAGGCCGGCATACAGATAAGATGCATCACAATAAAGTGATTTTACATAATAATTAGTAATGTTTTTAGCATCTGCAACAGCAAAATTGCTCTTATTAATCTGGAACAGCGAACCATTTGTCCAGAAATTTGATTCAAGACCCCCTGCATAAGCGAAATTAGATGCATTTCCAGAATGTCCTGCGAGGAATATCGTGTTTAAGAAACTCAGATTAGATTTTACGGAATAATTGGATTTATGCCATATCAGCAAACAAGCATTATTCCAATCACGACTATACCCGTATATATAATTAGCATCTTGGCTGACGTCCTTGACATTATAGAATGAGCACGTTCCTAAAGTAACAGGCGGCTGTGTGAAATCAGACGTATTATACACATAGACATTGCTGTCGTGACTGGCAGCATAAAGGTTATTTGAATCAATGTCCATAGATTTAATGATATCTGAGGCATCAGTTAAATTAGTAACAGAAGCAAAAGTATTTCTGTCATAAATGTTGATTCTTCCTGAGCCGCCCCAACGAGAACCAAGCCCCACATAAATGTAATTGGCATCGCTTCTTATTGAGAACACAGCAAGACTAAAAGTTAAATTTGCAACATTAGCAAAAGGAGTAACTAAGTCTGTTCTATTCCAAAGCTCTATCTGATTATTTATTCCGCCTGTGTAAATATATTGCGAATCTACCCAAACTGTTCTCAATTGGGCACTGGATGGAAGAGTTGCAAATAATCCCAAACTGGTTTTATTCCACACATAAGTATTTGCATCTAAACTTGCAGCATAAATAAATTGAGAATCTGCATAAACCCGTTCAACTCCTGCAGTGGGTTGAGTCAGATTAACCAAAGGATTCAAAGGATCAAGCGTGACATTTGTGCCAACGCAAGGCCTAGATCCTGTACAATAAACCCTACAAGTCACATTGAATGACGCGCTATTATTTATGGTGATGCTTCCATTAGGCACAATTATAGAGGCATTTGTAAGATTGCCATAAGGAATCACAGAAGAACTGTAATTAGTAAAATGCGTGACATTGTAGATAAAAGTAGTAAGACTGTTATTCAATAGCTCCACACAAGTAGGCGGCGAACAATAATTGAATACGCCGCTATCGTTGTAATCAACAATAGGCTGCGGATCACCGGCGATGTTAAGGTTTACAAATGTCAAAATTGCAGATTTATTCAAATACGGTGCTCCAGAAGAATTGACATGAATCATATTATTGCTGAAGCCAATAACATCACTGAATCTTGTCGTGATTGTGAAATTGATATCTTGTGTATAATTAATCATACCATCCGCAGTCTCATTGAACACCACATTTTGCGGGCAGTAAGTTCCGCTGATTGTGTTATTCAAAGCATCCAGCACATACAAGCTTGTTGCAGAATTATTGATCGTAAAATTAGCAACTAAATTGCCATAAGGTGTGCTCGGAAATGCCAATCCAGTAAATATTTTCTGGATAAATATTCCCCAGGAATTGTTAATCAATGAAAAATTAATGAACCTGTTGTTATAGCTATTTCCGCCCAGATTCACCCCTGCATAACTTCCGGTTTTCGCGTTATCATGAACAATAAAATCCGTGAAATTATTATTCGTAGCTGAACCAGTAGATGCACTTCGAATATAAAGCCCATCCTGGGAGTTATTTATTAATCTGATCTTTGTAAAGGAAGAAGCACTGCAATAAGTTAATGAAATGCCAGTACCTCCATTATCCCTGACAGTATTGTTTCTCGCAATGGTGTTTTGAATATTAGAGAATAAAAAACCAGAACCTGTGTTTCCTTGAACACTGTTATTAAAAAATTGGTTCCTATGAGAATTAGATACTAGCCT